>JAUSOJ010000228.1 GCA_030656195.1 Lutibacter sp. | reverse complement strand
TTGTTCATCGCGCCTCTGTATTCCGCTTTTGCTTCATCCATTTTTTTGCCGACATTTGTTAAATCGGAAATAAATCCTTCAAACTTATCATATAAAGCTCCGGCCTGACGTGCTATTTCTATGGCATTTCGCTGTTGTTTTTCATTGTTCCACATAGAGTCAATGGTGCGCAACGTAGCCAAAAGGGTAGTGGGAGTCACAATCACAATATTTCTCTCAAATGCTTTGTTGTACAACTGATTGTCCATATTCAAAGCCACCGCGAATGCAGGTTCAATAGGAATAAACAACAACACAAAATCGGGAGATTCCATTTTGTAAATATCCTCGTATCGCTTTTCGCTCAATTGTTCTATATGGCGTTTTAAGGAATTTACGTGTTCCTTTAAAAATTGTGATTTTTCATAATCGTCATCAGAATTAACAAATTGCTCATAAGCGGTTAAGGAAACTTTGGAGTCGATCACCATTTTTTTACCATCGGGTAAGTTAATCACCACATCGGGAAGTATTCTTTTTCCTTCGGCATTGGTAAAACTCTGCTGCACAAAATATTCCCGGTCTTTTTCCAATCCCGATTTCTCTAAAACGCGTTCCAGCACCAATTCTCCCCAATTTCCTTGCATTTTACTGTCGCCTTTCAATGCCTTTGTTAAATTGATGGTGTCTTTGCTCATTTGTAGGTTCAAATCTTTTAAACCAAGTATTTGCTGACGTAAAGCGGCGTGGTAATCAATGCTTTCTTTATGCGTATCTTCCACTTTTCGCTCAAAAGTCTGTATTTTTTCCTGGAGCGGACTTAAAATATTTTTTAGATTTTCCTTATTCTGCTCAGTGAATTTAACCGATTTCTCCTCCAATATTTTACTGGCCAAAATTTCGAATTCTTTGCTGAATTTTTCCTGCAATTTTTCAACTTCAGCTTTGTTTTCCTGTAGCTTTTCTTCCAGGTTATGAAACTCTGAAACCTTCTGAGTAAACCTGATATCTATTTGATGTTTCTCTTCATTTAAAATATTTTTCTACTGAATCAACTTATTAATATTAAATTCATTAAGTTGCTTTTCTTCAAGCAAAAGTTTATTTCTTATTTCCAGTTCCGAAGTCACTTTTTCTAAGTTTCCTTTGGTCAATAATTTGCCAATGATAAAGCCCAGAGCCAAAAAAACCAAGCCTATTATTACATATAAAAAAAATTCGCTCATTACAATTTTAAGATAAATATTAGTTTATAAAAGTAAGAATTTTATATTTGCGCTCGAACCGGTATTTTAAAAATAGAAACTGAGTTATCAACAAACTATATGAAAGCAATTTCCCGTTTTATTTTGTACACTGTTTTTAGATGGAAAGTGATTGGAAGTTTCCCTAAATATTTAAAAAAATATGTGATTATTGCCGCTCCGCACACGCATTGGCAAGACTTTCCTTTGGGTGTTTTAATTAAATATGCAGAGAGTTTACCGGCAAATTATATTGGAAAAGCATCTTTGTTTAAACCGCCATTCGGATTTATTTTCAGATGGCTGGGAGGAACGCCGATAGACAGAAGCACAAGCAGCAATAAGGTTGAAGCCATTGTCAACATCTTTAATTCTCACGAAAATTTCATTTTAACAATGTCGCCCGAAGGAACCCGAAAAAAGACAGAAATCTGGAAAACAGGATTTTATTATATCGCCAAAGGCGCAAATGTGCCTATTGTGATGATTTCTTTTGATTTTAAAAATAAAGAAGTTAAAGTCGCTGA
>JAUSOJ010000227.1 GCA_030656195.1 Lutibacter sp. | reverse complement strand
TAGCGATAGGGCTCACCTCTTCCCATACCGAACAGAGAAGTTAAGCCTATCCGCGCAGATGGTACTGCCAATTGGTGGGAGAGTATGTCACCGCCTTTCTTTTGAAAAACCTTCAACTTTATTGTTGGAGGTTTTTTTTTGTAATAATATCATTAGCGTAAAAAAACTTTCGATTTTATCAATATTTAGCCTTATTTTGTACTCAGAAATCAATACACTTAATTTAATAATTTGAAAAATATTACCATAGCCATTGACGGATTTTCATCAACCGGAAAAAGTACCATAGCAAAAGAACTTGCCTCTAAATTGAAATACGTTTATGTTGATTCTGGTGCCATGTACCGTGCGGTTACCTTATATGCCATGCAGCACAAGTTAATTTCAGAAGATCGTTTTTTCAAAGAAAAGTTAATTGATGAATTAAAAAACATCAATTTGTCATTTAAGTTTAATGCGGCTTTGGGTTTTGGAGAAATCTACTTAAATGACGAGAATGTTGAAACTGAAATTCGGAATATGAACGTTTCTCGGTTGGTTAGTAAAGTTGCAGAAGTTCCTGAAGTCCGAAGAAAACTGGTGGAACAGCAGCAGCAAATGGGCAAAAATAAATGTGTGGTGATGGATGGCAGAGATATCGGAACGGTTGTTTTTCCGGATGCCGAATTGAAAATATTTATGACCGCTTCCGCAGAAAAACGCGCAAAAAGAAGGTTTGATGAATTTATGGAACGCGGTGAGCAGGTTACTTTCGATGAAACTTTAAAAAATGTGGAATACCGTGATCATATTGATACTACCCGAGAAGATTCTCCTTTGGTGAAAGCAAAAGATGCCATCGAAATTGACAATTCAGCATTGACAAGAAAGGAACAATTCGAAAAAGTTTACAAATTGGCCCTTGAAATTATTGGGCAAGATTAATTAAGGAATATTCAAATATTTGTGCGTTTGCAAGGATACTTTCCATTTTGGATTTTTCATCACATAATCAACAATTAACGGCATCATTTTTTCCCGGTTACTCCATTCCGGCTGTAAAAATAATTCGCAATGATCACCAACTTTTGCAGCTTGTTCTTCTGCAAATTTAAAATCGTTTTTATTGAAAACAATGACTTTTAGTTCGTTGCATTTTAAATAAATATCTGCCAAGGGCAACTTTGTTTTTTTTGGAGAAAGGCAAATCCAATCCCAAGTTCCGCTCAATTTATAAGCGCCTGAAGTTTCAATATGGGTTTTTATATTGTTGGATTTCAGTGCGTTGGTAATATAGTCCAACTCCCACATTAAAGGTTCCCCGCCCGTAATCACAACGGTATTTGCATGTTTTATAACATTTTCCACAATGCTGTCAGCACTCGTTGGCGGATGCAGTTTTGCATTCCAGCTTTCTTTAACGTCGCACCAATGACAACCCACGTCACAACCGCCAATTCTAATAAAATAAGCCGCTTTTCCGGTATGAAATCCTTCGCCTTGGATGGTGTAAAATTCTTCCATTAAAGGAAGCATTTCTCCTTTACTCAATAATTCTTTTGTGCTTGCATTTACCATGCTGCAAATATAAGATTTAGGAACGGTAATAAATATTTGCAACTTAATTTCTTTTCAAATTTTTGGTTTCAGTTTATTTCTTATTTTTATAAAAATTATTCAATATGACCAGGGAAGAAATTTTTTTTAATCATATCACTGAAGGCTATCAAACCAAAGGCGATTCTTTTGTTTTAGGCGCAGCAATGTTAGATGGCAAAACCATAAAAGATGCTTTTGTGAAAGTTCCGTTAAAGACATTAAACCGTCACGGACTTATTTCTGGCGCAACAGGAACCGGTAAAACAAAAACCTTGCAGGTGATGGCCGAAAACTTGTCGGAAAACGGAATTCCTGTGTTGTTGATGGATGTAAAAGGCGATTTAAGCGGATTGGCACAGCCAGGTGCCGGCCATCCAAAAATTGATGAACGTCATGCCGCCATCGGTTTGCCTTTTGATGCCAAAAAATTTCCTGTGGAAATTCTCACTTTGTCCGGACAAGACGGCGTTAGACTGAGAGCCACGGTTTCAGAATTTGGTCCTGTGTTGCTTTCCAGAATTTTAGAGTTGCCCGAAGCGCAAAGCGGCATTGTCTCTATTATTTTTAAATATTGTGATGACCATAAATTTCCCTTATTGGATTTAAAAGATTTCAAAAAAATATTGCAATATGCCACAGAGGAAGGAAAGGCCGATATTCAGAAGGAATACGGATTAATTTCCACCGCAAGCACCGGCGCTATTTTAAGAAAAATTGTGGAAATTGAACAACAGGGCGGAAACTTGTTTTTTGGAGAACGCTCTTTTGACGTTCAGGATTTGGTGAGAATTGATGAAAACGGAAAAGGAATGATCTCCATTTTGCGATTGACGGATATTCAGGACAAGCCAAAGTTATTTTCCACATTTATGTTGCAATTGTTGGCAGAAGTGTATGCAACTTTTCCGGAACAAGGCGATAGCGGAAGGCCGGAATTGGTTATTTTTATTGACGAAGCACACTTAATTTTTAATGAAGCCTCAAAAGCATTGCTTTCGCAAATAGAAAATATTGTAAAATTAATCCGATCAAAAGGCATCGGATTGTTTTTTGTGACCCAAAATCCCAATGATGTTCCCGAAGCTGTTTTGGGACAATTGGGTTTAAAAGTGCAACACGCCTTGCGTGCATTTACGGCCAAAGACCGAAAAGCCATTAAATTGGCCGCAGAAAATTATCCGGATTCCGAGTATTATGATGTTGATCAAGTATTGACACAAATGGGAATTGGCGAAGCGTTTGTTTCTGTCTTAAACGAAAAAGGAATTCCGACGCCTTTGGCCTGCACCATGATGCGTGCGCCAATGAGCAGAATGGACATATTGACCGACAGTGAATTGAAACAATTGATAGGGAACTCTCGCATTTACCATAAATACAACGATGTGATAGACCGCGAAAGCGCGTATGAAATTTTATCAGAAAAAATAGAAAAAATAGTAGAAAAAGAAGAAGCGGAAAGTAGAAAAAAAGAAGAAATTAAAGAGACAAAAACATCAAGAGGAAGAACCAGTACGCGCATGAATCCTGTTTTAAAAGTGGTGACAAGCGCAAGTTTTATAAGAGGTGTTTTGGGAATTTTAAAAAGAGTGATGTAGGATGCTATTTAGCATAAATGGTAAATGATTGTAATTTAATAAAGTTGATTGAAATATATTTTCAATTTAAATTTATTTGCGTTAGTGGTTGAAGTGAAAATCCTTTTTTTTGGTTTTTACCAAAAAAAAGATTGAAACGGAAAACACGACCCGCGAGTTTGCGGGGAACGCCCAAAAAATAATGATAATTAATTTGTTTTAACCTATTTAAAAACCATAATACCCAGTTTATGTCCTTTTTTAAAAAAATCACTTATGTATTTATTGTTTCAATTTTTTTTATTCAATGTGCCAAAAAGAACAATTTTTTAATTGAAAAAGGGCAAGTTGGGCCGTTAACTGAAAAAACAACCATAAAAGATTTGTCGTCACTTTTTGCAAAAGATTCCATTGTGGCCAATTTATATGCGGATAAAGAAATTGACAAAAGATTGTTTTCGGTTGAAAATGATGAATATCTTATTTACTCAAAAAATGGAAAATTATTGTTGGAAATTGTGCCCACAAATCTCAATGACAAGTCATCGGGCATAAAAAGCATCCAAATTTTTGACAATAATTACAAAACTTCCAAAGGAATTTCGCTGCAATCAACGTTTAAAGACATTAAAGATCATTACCAAGTCAATAAAGTTGAAACCACTTTAACATCGGCCACGCTTTTTATTGATGAATTGAACGCCACCATTTCCATTGATAAAAAAGAGATGGGAATGAACAGTTTTAGCAGGGCAGAAGTGGCCATAGACCAAATTCCCGATGCCGCAAAAATTAAATATTTTACCATTTGGTTTAATTAAATTTTGTTAAATATTTCTTTGGGCGTTCCCCGCCAGCTGGCGGGTCGGGCCTTCACGGCTCGCTTCCCGAAAAAAATCGGGAGAGCTCAAACAAAACGTTCAGTCCCTAACGCAACTTGCAACTTCAATTCAAAATCAACAATTCTAAAATCACTATTGCGCCCTTTGTGTTTTTGCTTTGCGGTTAAAAGCAAAATTTTTTTTCCAAACTTCCGTCTTCGGTCTTCCAACTTTATAAATCTCAATCTAAATAATAGGCATTATTCAGTTTTGCAACGGTACAATTCCAATTTAAATCCGTTTTAATCTTGGTTTTAAAAGCTTGGCTTTGGTGCTGTTCTCCGTGGTTGATGATGGTGAGCGCTGGCGGTTGTTTAAAATGTTTAAGCCAATCTAACAATTCACTTTGATCTGCGTGTCCGGAAAATTCATTGATCTTAAAAATTTCAGCTTTTACCTGATGGTATTCGCCAAAAAACTTGATTTCTGTGTCACCGGCAAGCAACGACCTTCCGCGGGTTCCTTCAGCCTGATAACCAACAATTAACACGCTGTTTTTTTGGTCAGAAATAAGTTTATCCAAATAATGTAGCACACGTCCGCCGGTAATCATACCGCTTCCGGCCAAAACAATTTTTGGGTCCTTATTGTTGACAATCATTTTAGACGCATTAATCTCTGTAATTAAATGGACCGTTGACAGCATACTTTTGATATCGGCATCCGATAATTTATGTCGGTCACGGTATTTAAAATACACTTCCGTGGCATTAACACCCATCGGACTGTCGAGAAATATTGGAATATTTGGCAATTTATGATCACGTTTTAGCAGACTTAACAAATAAATAATTTCCTGAGCCCTTTCCACAGAAAAAGTAGGGATGATTAAAATGCCGCCTTTGTTGAAGGTATGATTTATATATTTCAGCAACAATTCGGTAACTGAAAAATTGGTATGGTTTCTGTTTCCGTAGGTAGATTCAACAACCAGATAATCGGCTTTTTCAAGATATTCAAACGGATATAAAAGGAGTGGTTCTTTTCTTCCGATATCGCCCGAGAAAACAATTATTTTTCCGTTAACATCAAGTATTACAAATGCGCTTCCTAAAATATGGCCGCTGTTCACAAATTTGAATTTTATTTGGTCGTCTATCACATTCCAGGTTTCCAAATCAATCGTTTTAAAATGGGTCATTGTAAGTTTGGCATCTTCCACTTCATACAAAGGTTTGGCCGGATGGTGTTTGGTATAATGGTGTTCATTGGCCCTGCGGGCATCTTCTTCCTGTATTTTGGCGCTGTCCAGCAAAATAATTTCTGTTAAATCTTTGGTGGGTTTGGTGCAATATATTTTGCCAGAGTACCCGTTTTTAACCAAAATGGGAAGATATCCGGTATGGTCCAAATGCGCGTGGGTTAGAATCACCAAATCCAGTTCATTAAATTCTGGCGGGATCGGTTCCCAGTTTTTTATGCGCAATTCTTTCAATCCCTGAAACAAGCCGCAATCAATCAATATTTTTTTGTAATTAACTTCCAATAAAATTTTAGAGCCGGTTACGGTTCCTGCTCCACCAAAAAATGTAAGTTTCATGATTGTTGTTTTAGCGTTATAACCTTAAAATTAGGCATCCATTTTTAATTGTAAAATGATATGCATCAGTTGCAAGGTTTGGATGTTTAAAAATCAATCCAAATCAATTTTGAAGCAATTAATAGCTTTTTCGCTAATTTTTTTGAGTAGCTATGAAATATTTTTGTATAATTGTAAAGTTTAGTTTTATTTAATGCGTGCTTAACCCAATAAATGCCAAAAAAGGGCGTTTAAAAATTGGTAATTGATGAACATAATTTTCATTTAATTAAATTAAGAGAAAAAAGCCAAGAATGAATAAACCCTATCTTATTTACGTCTTTTTATTAGTGTCGATGTTTTTTTTCGTTGTAACAAATAGCGCTGACAAAGATCCCCAATTGAATCGTTTAAACAAAGCAGGCGATTTCCACACTTCCAATGATTTAACGTCAAACCAGCGTTCACAAAATGAATTGGAGCATTCAATTTTAATGGCAGCCTACAAGGCTCCATTAGAGAAAATCCATAATTACACCAATCAGTTAAGCCAGCAGTACGGTTTTAACGGCAGTATTTTAGTGGCTAAAAACGGAAAAGTATTGTTTGAAGAACACGTTGGGCGTAAAGATTTACGGCAAAAAGATCCTATTGAAAGCACCAGTACCTATCAACTTGCCTCAATTTCTAAACAATTTACCGCAGCGGCAATTTTGTTGCTGTACCAAGAAGGTAAGCTGGATTTGGATGATTTCGCATCAAAATACTTAACCGATTTTCCCTACCAAAACATCAAAATTCGTCATTTGTTAAACCATACATCCGGACTTCCAAACTATATGTATGCGGCTGAAAAGAACTGGAAAAGTAAATTACCGCCAGACAATGAAGCCATGATAAACCTTATGGACAAATTAAAAATGCTGCCTTATTTTAAACCGGGCGAAAAGTTTAATTATAGCAATACGGGTTATTTTATATTGGCATCCATTGTTTCAAAAGTAAGCAACCAAAGTTTAAGTGATTTTCTTGACAGCCGATTTTTTAAGCCTTTAAATATGCAATATACCTATGTTCATAATCCGAATGAAAAAACCAAATATGATGAATTGATTGGTTTTAGGAAATATGGAAAGTCATATATCGCTATTCCGTTTACAGTTAATGATGGTGTTGTTGGAGATAAAGGCATCTATTCTAACGTTAGTGATTTATTTAAGTGGAACCAATCTTTAGAAAAGAATACCATACTAACCAAACCAATTTTAGCACAGGCATATCTTCCGGGAAAAACCAACAGCGGCAAAATTGTGCCTTATGGTTTTGGCTTTCGTCTAAAACAGGAAATTGACAGTGAATTGGTTTATCATAATGGTGTTTGGAATGGATTTAGCACAACTTTAAGAAGTTACAAAGCCGACGAAATTACCATTATTATATTGAGCAACAACAGTTTTAGTTCAATTACACCAATTTCTGAGAAACTGCGTGAACTTACCAGAGACTTTTCAAAATATGATCCTTTTGTGTCTTTTTTAGAGCATACCGATATTTATAATGTCAATAAGCTAAAAAATAATTTGGTAAATTTTACGGAAATCCCCAGAGTTGAAGCTGTAGCAATCATTGAAAGAATTGCCAACATTTACAACGATCAGAATGCACACTTTCTTTCCTATAAAAACTTAGAAGTTCCAAATCCTTATCTTGTAAATCAGCAATACCAAACTTTGTTGAATTAAATCTAATAGGAGGGTGTTTAAGAATTTGATTTGTGGTTTTGTTGAATGATATATGTAAACAATAACATTTGGCAGCTTGCCAAAGATGTTAATTTTGATTTTCCGCAACTGTTCAACCTGGCCAACACTGAATCCATCAGCTGACCCACAAAAAACTTCATTTAAGCACTGCGCACTTTTTCCCAAATACCTTGTTAACCGTTCGGTATTTAATTTTCAGGCTATCAAATTAAATATCATAATTAAACATCACTGATTCATAGAGCAACTACAAAATAGTCGATTTATTTCAATGTGTATAAGTGGCAAATAAATAACGCTAATTACCTTTTTTGTTTGTTTGTGTAATTGCTAAAGCAAATCCAAAACCAAAAAGCAGCGTTATGAGTCCGGCAAAATATGGTATCAACTCAATCATTTTTATTGTTATTAATTAGTTTTAAATAAATTCCAAATGCTAATATTGAAGGAACCCATAATCCTATAAAAGTTGCGTCTGCTTTTTCTCCGTAAAAATAAAGTGCTTCAGAAAATATTAACGACAGTAAAGCAGCAGCAAACAGCAGTTTGTCGGCGGTGGTAAATTTTTTAAACATATTTTTTATTTTTGATTGGTTATAAATTTAATAATTTTTTTAGAATTGTTACAGTCATTTAAGTTTTTAACTATTTGCCTTGTAAGGTTTTAATTATTTTAAATTAATTGCCATATAAAAAATAGATGCATTTAAACCCATATAGAATAATGCCGG
>JAUSOJ010000022.1 GCA_030656195.1 Lutibacter sp. | reverse complement strand
CTTTTTTCTTGGCCAATTATACATTAACAATTACCTATTTTCAATTGTGCATTGTTCCCTAATTTAAATATCTTTGCAAAATGAAAGGAGTTGTCACAAAATCTACAGGAAGCTGGTATCAAGTGTATGCCGAAGATGGCGACAAGGTAGAGTGCAGGTTAAAAGGAAAGTTTCGGATGAAAGGCATCAAAAGCACCAATCCGGTGGCTGTTGGCGACCACGTAAATTTTGAATATGAAGAAGGAAAACTGACCGGCGTTATCAATAAAATTTTTGAACGAAAAAACTACATCATTCGCAAGTCTGTAAACCTTTCCAAACAAACGCACATCATCGCCTCCAATATTGACACTGCTTTTATATTGGTGACCATCGACAGTCCGCCAACATCACCCGGATTTATCGACCGTTTTTTGGCCACTGCGGAAGCCTACAGCATTCACGCCGTGATTCTTTTCAACAAAATTGATATGTATTCGCCCGAGCAGCTCGAAATAAAAGCCGAATATGAAGCCATTTACACAGCAATTGGCTACCAATGTATCGATGTTTCTGCCACAAAACACATCAATATCGAACTAGTTAAGGAATTGATGAAAGACAAAACAACCATGTTTTCGGGGCATTCGGGTGTTGGGAAATCAACCTTGGTGAACGCTATTGAGCCTTCGTTAAATCTTAAAACCGCCGAGGTTTCCAAGCAGCACAAACAAGGGCAACACACCACCACTTTTGCCGAAATGTACGAATTAAGTTTTGGCGGATTCATTATTGATACGCCCGGAATTAAAGGATTTGGGGTGGTTGATTTTGAACCTAAAGAAATAGCAGATTATTTTCCAGAATTTTTTAAGCTGAAAGGAACATGCAAATTCCACAATTGTTTGCATATGAATGAACCCAACTGCGCCATAAAAGATGCCGTTGAAAACGAAGAAATTGCCTATTCACGGTACAACAGTTATATTCAAATGGTTGAAGGCAACGAAGAAAATTACAGAACAGATATTTATACTTAGAAGTCCGAAGTCCGAAGTCGGAAGACGGAAGTAGACCGTGAACCGATGTTGGAAGTTCAAATCAAACTCCCTTTCCTTGGGAAAAGCCTGTCCCGTTTTAGTACGGGAGGCTGGGGATAGGATTAAACGCAACAACAACAAATGAAAACAGTCATCCAAAGAGTTTCAAAAGCTTCCGTAACCATTGATGAAAAAATAGTCAGTGAAATTAATGACGGGTTATTGATTTTATTGGGTATTGAAGAAGCCGATGGTAAAAGCGATATTGAATGGCTCACCAAAAAAATCGCCAATCTCCGTATTTTTAATGACGAAAACGGCGTGATGAACAAATCGTTGCTGGAAATAAACGGAGAAGCCATTGTGGTTAGCCAGTTTACCTTGCACGCCAACACCAAAAAAGGCAATCGGCCTTCTTATATTTACGCCGCAAAACCCGAAATTGCGATTCCTTTATACGAACAATTTATTGCCGAATTAGAACTTCATCTGCATAAAAAAGTGGGATCCGGACAGTTTGGTGCCGATATGAAAGTAGCATTGATCAATGACGGCCCGGTGACAATTATCATAGATTCAAAAGTGAAAGAGTAAATCATTTTAGGAAAATACATCACTTTACAGTTTCACTTGTTAAAAAAAATACAAAACCAAACTTTATGGTAAAAACTCGCTATTTATTTAGTATTATTGCACTTATTAATAATCATTATAAATAACGAATCATATGAAAAAATCAAAATTAATGCTATTTGCAATGGTGATTACCGCTTTTTCTTTTGTAAGCCAATCAGCATTTGCACAAGACAATTTCAAGGTAAATGTTGAAAATTCTAAATTAACTTGGAAAGGATACAAGCCAACGGGCGATCATACAGGCACAATTACACTGGCTTCAGGAAACATTGCATTAAAAAACAATAAATTAACCGGCGGCAGTTTTGTTGCCAATATGAATACCATTAAAGACAATGACGGAAGCGCAAAATTGGAAGGCCATTTAAAAAATGCCGACTTTTTTGATGTTACGGTATTTCCAACAGCAAAATTTGACATCACAAAAACCGAAGCCAAAGGCGCAAAAATTCAGGTTACAGGAAATATGACCATTAAAGGCATCACCAAACAAATTACGTTTCCCGCCTCACTTGCCGTTAACAAAGACAATGTGACTTTAACAAGTGATACTTTTCAAATTAACAGAGCCGATTTTAACGTGAAATACAATTCGAAAACATTTTTTAGCGATTTAAAAGACAAGTTTATCAACGATGATTTCGATTTTCAAGTGACCATTGTTGCTAAAAAATAACCATTTCATTTAAAGTATATTTTGGGCATTCCCCCGCCAGCCTGCCGGCAGGCAGGCTGGCGGGGGTGCGCTTTTTGTTGCAATCTTTTTTAATTCGCCTGCCGGCAATTAAAAAAGGATTTTCACTTCAATCGCTAATGCAAATTGAATTGCGATTTCAAACATCAACATATAACAAATAACAAATAACATTTAACGTTAAACCAAACTAAAACCATTGTAATCTTTGGTTGACGACATTACAAAAGTGCTTTGAACATTGGCAACTGAATCTAATACAGATAATTTATTCTTCAAAAAAGCCTGGTAACTGTTCATGTCCTTTACAATTATTTTTAGCAAATAATCGTAATTACCGGCTACGTGAAAGCATTCCATCACTTCATCTATTTTGTTAACGGCGTTTTCAAACCGCGTTATCATCTCTTTTGAATGCACCAATAATGTCACCTGACAAAAAACTTCAATGGTGTATCCAACTTTTTCTTTGTCCAAAACCGCGATATAATTTTTAATCACGCCTTCTTTTTCAAGTCTTTTAATGCGCTCATAAGTTGGGGTTTGGGTCAGTCCAATTTTCAAGGCGATTTCTTTAATGTTCGCTTTTGAATTTTGCTGAAGCAGGTTAAGGATCTTTTTATCTGTTAAATCTAGGTTGACCATCATCAGTAATTTTTTCTAAAAATAATAAAAATAAATTGCTTTAAAAGTAAATAATTCTTTAAAATTAATCATTTAAAGTAAAATACACCAAAAATATAAATTAAATCAGTTTATTAAGTTGAAGTGTGCTAATTTTATATAATAAATTTTAAGTTATGAGCAACAAACCGGCAAACAGAATCCAAGATTTGCAATATTTTGGAGAATTTGGAGGCGTAAATCCTTCCATCTCAGATTCAGCAACCTATACATTTTTACACGCAAAAACAATGCTTGATACTTTTGAAGGTCACGCAGAAGGCTGTTATTTGTATTCTCGTCATTCAAGTCCAAGCAATTTATATTTAAGCAAAGCCTTGGCCGCTATGGAATTTACCGAAACCGCAAATGTGGCAGCATCAGGAATGGGTGCAATCACTTCGGTTTTTTTACAAATGTGCGGAGCAGGTGATCATATCGTGTCTGCACGTACAATTTATGGAGGAACGTATGCTTTTCTAAAAAACTTCGCGCCAAAATTAAATATTGCCACTTCGTTTGTTGACATTACTTCTTTGGAAAAAGTGGAAGCTGCCATAACGCCAAATACAAAAATGATTTACTGTGAGGCTGAAAGCAACCCGCTTTTGGAAATTGCAAACCTGCCCGAATTGTCTAGAATAGCCAAAAAACACAATATAAAATTGGTGGTGGACAATACTTTTACCCCAATGATATTTTCAACAGAAAAATTGGGTGCCGATGTGACCATCCATAGTTTAACAAAATTTATCAATGGCACAAATGACACCGTTGGAGGCGTTGTTTGCGGCTCACAAGAATTTATCGACAGTTTACGAAATGTAAATGATGGCGCAATGATGTTATTGGGTCCGGTGATGGACAGTTTAAGAGCCGCCAGTATTTTGAAAAACTTAAGAACGCTGCATATCCGAATGAAAAAACACAGCGAAAATGCATTGTATTTGGCCGAGAGTTTTGAAAAAGACGGATTAAAAGTGGTGTATCCAGGTTTAAAAAGCCATAAAGATCACGAGCTTTTTAAATCGATGTACAATAAAGAATACGGTTTTGGAGGCATCATGACCATTGATGTTGGAACGCTTGAAAAAGCAAATGCGTTGATGGAACTAATGCAACATGAAAACTTAGGGTATTTGGCCGTAAGTTTAGGGTTTTATAAAACATTGTTTAGTGCGCCGGGAACAAGTACTTCCTCTGAAATTCCTTTGGAAGAACAATTGGAAATGGGTTTATCCAATGGAATTATCAGAATGTCGGTTGGGTTGGACAATGATATTGAACGCACCTATAGGGCTATGAGAAAATGCATGAACCAAGTGGGTGTTTTATAGTTTAAAACCAAAAATTAAAATTTGATTTATTTTGTTGTTACAATGATAAAAAATTGGTGAAAACCCCTTTCAAAAAACGAATGGGGTTTTTCATCTGTTTATATTTTATTGTTTATTGGTACAGATGCAGTTCGCAATTAATCATTCTACTGTGTATCAAAATTTGTTATGCTCGTTTCAGCTGTTTAATTTTTATTTTTTTTGGTACAGCTGCTGTTCGCTAATAATCATTTTTCTACATATCAAAATTTGTTATGCTCGATTCATTTGCAAAAACTTTCAAATTTCCGTATCATTACATTTCTAAAAAAAATATTGAATGCAAGACAATAACTTATCG
>JAUSOJ010000215.1 GCA_030656195.1 Lutibacter sp. | reverse complement strand
AGGCTGCGCTTCGTTTTCTGATGCAGTTGGCAATTTACTTTTTTATACTGATTGAACAACAGTTTGGAATAAAAACCACCAAGTGATGGCAAATGGCACAAACTTGTTGGGAAATCCTTCCAGCTCTCAGTCTGCCATCATCGTACCTAATCCTAAAAACAGTAACTTATATTATATTTTTACGGTTGGCGCCAATGAATATAATAACAGTGGCGACTTAATCAGGGTAACAGACGGTTTGAATTGTTATACGGTTGATATGCGTTTAAATGGCGGACTTGGAGAT
Source organism: Lutibacter sp. (assembly GCA_030656195.1). Classification (GTDB taxonomy): domain Bacteria; phylum Bacteroidota; class Bacteroidia; order Flavobacteriales; family Flavobacteriaceae; genus Lutibacter. The sequence goes on along the minus strand of JAUSOJ010000215.1, from coordinate 1,937 downwards.
GTTGTTTCCGGTTCTAAAGTTGATTTATCAATTGGACAAAATCCGCAATGGACTGAAAAAGTGACATCCGTAAAAGGTGCGGAATGCAATACCTTTTGGGTTATTTCACTGGTGAACAATACTTTTGTTTCTTATAAAATTGATGCGACAACAGGCTTGATTAATTCCCCTATAATTTCGCCGGTTAACTATAATTCAAATGACCGAAGAGGCTATTTAAAAGTTTCGCCTGACGGGAAAAAATTGGCAAGTGCCACACAAGGAAACCAAGGTAATTTATTGCTTTACAGTTTTGATGACACCAACGGAAAGGTTGCCAATGACGGGCAAATGCTTATTTCAAATATTCCACAAGACGGACAACCTTATGGCGTTGAATTTTCCCCGCGTTCTTCCAGATTGTATTGTGCAACTAATACGAATATCTCAAACAATAACTTTATAAATAAACTATGGCAATTTGATATAGAAAATCCCAATATTGCATCGAGCAAATTTCTTGTAAAATCAAAATCAGGATATAGGGGCGCATTGCAATTGGCGCCCAACGGAAAAATTTATGCCACCGTGCCACCAAATTACAGCAACGGAACGCGATTTTTGGATGCCATCAATTTGCCTGACGAATTGGGCATTAATTGCAGTTACCAGGAAAACGCAATGGATTTGGGTTCAGGCAGGGCTATGCAGGGTTTACCGCCATTTATTGCTTCGATAATACTTCCTGGAGAAATTACCGATGGCATCACCACACAAAATTTTAACAAAACCATTGCAAAACGCTGTTTGGGTGAAAATTACACGCTAACGCCGATAAATATATCAGGAACCTCCGTGTACAATTGGACCTTCAACGGAATTCCCATTGGAGATGCTTCCTCTTCCTCACTCACCTTAAATAATCTTTCCTTTTCAGATGCAGGGATTTATATATTGGAAGTTGTAAACATTGATTTATGCGGATTTAGGATTGTTTATAAAGGCGAAGTTAAACTCGAAGTTTACACGCCGCCAACCATCACAAAACCAACCAATATTTTACAATGTGACGACAACAACGACGGATTATTTGCATTTGATTTACACCGTTTAAAGGATGCTGAAATTCTGGGAACACAAAGCCCAACCGTATTTGAAGTGGTATATTTTAAAAATCAGCCTGATGCTGATACCGGCACAAATCCAATTTTAAATCTTTACACAAATTTATCAGTTTATAGCACGGACACTTTGATTGCCCGAATCCAAAATATCCAAAATCCAATTTGTTATGAAACGGAAAGTTTTACGGTTCAGGTATTTGAATCACCAAATCCGCCGGCAACCATTTCAAATTTAGCATTATGCGATTCGAATTTAACCGGCACTGATAAGGATGGTATCGAAAAGTTTAATTTAAAAAGCAAAGAAACAGAAATTTTAAACGGACAATCGGCTGCAAAATTTACGATAACTTATTTTAGGGATGCCGCTTTAACCAGCCAAATTACCAATCTGGCTTCTTTTCAAAATACATCGGCCAATTTACAGCCCATTTATGTCAAAATAGTGAATAACAGCAATCCGGCTTGCGTGGTGACAAAATCATTCAATCTTGAAGTTTTCACCTTACCTGTCATAAATTCAACCTTTACTTTTAAACAATGCGACGAAGATGGCCTTGCTGATGGTTTTACCGATTTTAACCTAAATGAAGCAAATGCTTATTTAACATTGGGAGATAATACTTTAACCGTCACCTATCACTTAGGCCTTTCCGATGCAAATTCAGGAGGAAATTCGATTACTGCGAGTCCGTTTTCAAACGCAACCCAAACCACTGTTTTCGCCAGAATTAAAAATACCAATGGCTGTTTCAGGGTTGCTACTGTAAATTTGTTGGTTTCTTCAACTTCATTTGATGAAAACTATCTAAAAATAGCGAATGCGTGTGACAA
>JAUSOJ010000213.1 GCA_030656195.1 Lutibacter sp. | reverse complement strand
AAAAACCATGGTGGACACCAGTGACGGATTCAAAATTGCGGAGGTGGATTTAAAACTGAGGGGACCGGGGAATTTGATGGGCACGCAACAAAGCGGTATCCTGAACCTTAAAATTGCCGATTTGGTGAAAGATGCCGAAGTGTTAAAAACGGCCAGAATGATGGCGATGGAACTGCTGGACAAAGATCCCGATTTAAATGCACCGGAAAACAGGTTTATAAGAGTCGCTTATCAGGAATTGAGCAAAGACAGCACGATTTGGGCAAACATCAGTTAACAAAGAAGGGTTTCTGAGAAGTTAATTTTTTTGAGATGAATTTTTTTGCCAACTACAGCTTCAATTTCATTTCTTAGTTTAACTTTTCGGAAACCCTTTAAGAACAATAAAACAAATCAATCAATCAATATTATATCGGAACCAATTTTAATCGCTTTTTAAGCATTGGTTATTTTTTCTAATTGCCTACTCAACAATATTACGACTTACTTTTTGATGAAACTGTTAAGGAAATTATAAATTAATTTTTGCTGTTGAAATTTAAATTTAAAAACTTGAAAATAAATACGTTGTAAATTGAAAGATTTATTGCTGAATCTGCCTAGCCGGCAGGCAGGCTTGGTTCGGGATCTTTTGAAGAGAAGTTCGAATGATGGTTAGAACCCGTCTTCCCGAACTTGTTTACTCACCATTTTTATTATTTTTTTGGAGTTCGTGAATCTTCGATTTCGGGATCTGTTGTGGGTATGTTCGAATCATAATTTAAACTCCCTTTCAAAGGATGCTGAACAGAACAACGAATTATGATTTGAAATTCCTTTCAAAGGATGCTGAACCAAGTTCAGCATGACGCGGTGTTAAATCATGTTTAGTAATTCAACGTCCATACATCATAAATCAAAATCCCGCTAGCTATAGGGACGTAAATAAAAAATACAACCAATCAATAACCCGAATCAAAAAGAAACCGTCATATGAGTTTTTTCGTCGTAAAATATTGAAATTTTTAGCGCTGGCCGACGAAGCAACCCAAAGAGCCTCGTGGATGGAGAAGCGGGGAAAAGGCGGTCTGGGTGATGTGGATAAAAAAGTTCAATAGATTTTACAGAAAAAGATCAGTAGACTAGATTTTTTGTTTAGCTCACTATTTTTATTGATTTTTTGGAGTTCGTGAATCTCCTAAAGTCGATTTCTTTTTTATCAATGAAAAAAGTAAAAAACAATAATTGAGGGCGTAATCATTCATTGAAAATACCATATAAAAATTCAAAATCCTATCTTAATATGAACAACGAATTATAATTTAAACAAATGAAGCCACAGATGCTGAATAGAACAACGCATTATGATTTGAACTTCCTTTCAAAAGATGCTGAACCAAGTTCAGCATGACGTCATGCTAATTGAAGGTCAAAATTCGTAATCCCGATAGCTACCGGGATGTATATCGTAAATCAAATGACTGCAAGAACGCACAACTGCACAACAAATTTTAAGTCCACAGTTTTCAGTATAAAAAACCGACAACCGACAACCGACAACTGAATTGTATTTTTTATCTTTGCAACTTGTCAAAAAAATAAACACTTATGAAAATATCATACAATTGGTTAAAACAATTTTTGAAGGTAGACTGGGAAGCGGAGAAAACAGGAGAATTGTTAACCGATTTAGGCCTAGAAGTGGAAGGAATAGAAACTGTTGAATCCATCAAAGGAAGTTTGGCCGGGGTGGTGATAGGTAAAGTGATCACCTGCATCCAGCACCCAAATGCCGACCGGTTAAAAGTAACCACCGTAGATATAGGAACCGGGGAATTGCTGCAAATTGTTTGTGGCGCACCCAATGTGACGGTCGGACAAACAGTGCCTGTTGCAACCATAGGAACGATGTTGTATGATAAAAACGGAGAAGGTTTCACCATCAATAAAGGAAAAATCAGGGGCGAAGAAAGTCACGGAATGATATGCGCCGAAGACGAATTGGGCTTGGGCACCGACCACGACGGTATTATGGTATTGGATGATAAACTTGTTGCAGGAACTTCTGCAGCCAGTGTGTTTAAGGTGGAATCGGATCAGGTTTTTGAAATTGGTTTAACGCCAAACAGGGCAGATGCGATGAGCCATTACGGAACGGCAAGGGATTTGCGTGCCGGATTGATGCACCGTCAAATTTCGTTGGAACTGATTTCGCCATCCGTAAGCAATTTTAGGGTGGATGACAGAACCCTTAAATTTGATGTTGTTGTAGAAGATGTTGAAAAAGCGCCGCGCTATGTTGGGGTGACCATTTCCGACATTACAATCAAAGAATCGCCTTCCTGGTTGCAAAACCGGTTGAAAGCCATCGGGATAAAACCCATCAAAAATGTGGTGGATGTAACCAATTATGTGCTGCACGAATTGGGACAGCCATTGCACGCTTTTGATGCCGCAGCCGTGAAAGGCAATAAAGTCATTGTAAAAACATTGCCAACAGGCACCAAATTCACAACGTTGGACGGGGTAGAGCGCGAATTGCACGAAGAAGACTTAATGATTTGCAATGGTTTGGAAGAGCCCATGTGTATGGCAGGGGTTTTTGGCGGAATGCATTCGGGAGTATCGGAAAATACCACATCCATCTTTCTGGAAAGTGCCTATTTCAATCCGATTGCCATTCGCAAAACAGCAAAAAGACATGCCTTGAATACCGATGCTTCTTTCCGATTTGAAAGAGGAATCGACCCAAACATCACCAAATATGCCTTAAAACATGCCACCAATTTAATTTTGCAAGTGGCCGGCGGAAAAGTGTCTTCTGAAATTACAGATTTATATCCCGTAAAAATCGAAGATTTCCAGGTGTTTTTGTCCTATGAAAAAATGGACCGGTTGATTGGCGCTAAAATTCCAAGGGAAACAGTTAAAAACATTTTGGCATCTTTAGACATAAAATTCAACAGTGTTACGGAGGCCGGATTGGGATTGACCATTCCTTCTTACAGGGTTGATGTGACCCGGGAAGCGGATGTGATTGAAGAAATATTGCGGGTGTATGGCTATAACAATGTCGAATTTTCCCACAAACTGAACACGTCCATTTCTTTCTCTGAATTTGAAGGCGTTAAGATTGAAAACGTGGTGGCCAATCAGTTGGTGTCGCTCGGATTTAATGAAACGATGGCAAACAGTTTGACCAAAGTCGATTATGTTTCACTGTCCGAAACACTGAATGAGGAGCACAATGTGGCGATCGTAAATCCTTTAAGCAACGATTTAGGTGTGATGCGCCAATCGTTGTTATTCAGCGGATTAGAATCTGTAATCTACAACGTCAACCGAAAAAATAATGCCTTAAAATTCTTTGAATTCGGAAAATCCTACCACCATTTTGAAAGTGGCTATGAAGAACAAAAACACCTGACCTTGTTTGTGACTGGAAACAGAACAGCCGCCCATTGGAAGGTAGCCCAAAAACCTTCGGATTTCTTTTATCTGAAAGGCGTAGCTACGGCATTATTGCAACGTTTGGGCATCCAAAACTTAAAAATTGCACCGGTGAAAAGCGATGTCTTTTCTGAAGGAATTTCCTTAAACTCAGGAAAAGTAAAACTGGCGGAATTGGGCTTGGTAAAACGATCTATTTTAAAAGAATTCGGCATCAAGCAAGAAGTGCTGTTTGCCGATTTCAATTGGGAAAATGTATTGAAACTTGCTGGAAAATTGACCATAAAAGTATCAGAATTGCCTAAATTTCCATCGGTAAAAAGAGATTTTGCCTTATTGCTCGATAAAGAAATCACTTTTGGCGAATTGTACAACCTGGCTTTTCAGGCAGAAAAAAACCTTTTGAAAGAAGTGGATTTGTTCGATGTGTACGAAGGCGAAAATCTGGAAGCAGGAAAAAAATCCTATGCGGTAAGCTTCCTGTTACAGGATGAAACCAAAACCCTGACCGATGTGCAAATAGACAAAGTCATGCAAAAACTGCAACTGACTTTCGAAAAAAACGTTGGGGCAACGCTTCGATAGTTAGCCCCCTAACCCCCAAAGGGGGACAGAGCGTTAAAAAAACAGCTGGTAGCTGTTTTTAGCGATAGGGCCAGCCGGCGCGTTGGCGTTAAAAATTTTCTATCAAAATTCGTCATATAGACACGGTAAAGCCAATTAAAACCCCCGTCATTGCGAGGAAGGATTGTTTTGGCGAAGCCAAAAAATCCGACGTGGCAACCTGTCCCTAACTACCAAAATGTCCCTAAGCAACATGTTGTGAACTAACGAAATCTCATAAGAAACTTATTGTGAACTAACGAAATCCCTAAGAAACCCGTTATAAAAGTAGTTATCCTCGTTGCAAACGCTACAATTTATAGGCTAATTTAAGCAGGTACTCGTCGCAGACACCAGTGGTAGTTCATTTCAAAATTTGATTTCTAATTTTGTGAAAAGAAATTACTAACTTGATAATAACAACTTCACAAAGAAACCTGTCATATGAGTTTTTTCGTTGTAAAATAGGTTATTTTTTCAGCGTTGGCCGACGGAGCAACCCAAAGAGCCTGGTTGCTGGGAAAAGCGTTGGCAAAAGGCGGTCTGGGTGGGGCGGAACGTTAAGAAAACAGCTGGTAGCTGTTTTTAGAGAACGAGCCAGCTGGCGCGTTGGCAAAAATTCAATTCATTTTACAGAAAAAGATCAGTAGACTAGATTTTTTGTTTCTTTTTCATCAATGGAAAAAGAAAAGAAATAACTTTAAATTTTACGATCACACATATTGACTTCAAGACAAAAAACGTATCACAAATCTTTTATCCCCAACCAAAAAACCCCCATAAAATTTTTTAGCATCCATTTTTATTTTATTTTTGTGCAAACAATCCTCTATGTACAAAATTCTCCTTCGGCCATTATTTTTTCTTTTCGATCCCGAAAAAATCCATCACTTTACCTTTTCCCTCATCAAAACAGCCTGTAAAATTCCTGGAATTCCCTTTATTTTCAGAAGCTTGTATCAGATAAACGACAAGAGGCTGGAGCGAAATGTGTTCGGACTCACTTTTAAGAATCCGGTGGGATTGGCAGCAGGTTTCGACAAAAATGCGGTGTTGTACAACGAACTGGCTAATTTCGGATTTGGGTTTATAGAAATCGGAACCGTAACCCCGAAAGCGCAGGAAGGAAATCCTAAAAAAAGGCTGTTTAGATTGATCGCAGACAACGGCATCATCAATCGTATGGGATTCAACAATCTGGGTGTGGAAGCGGCTATAAAACAACTTAAAAAAAACAAAGGCAATGTGCTCATCGGCGGCAATATTGGCAAAAATACCGATACGCTTCCCGAGAATGTGATAGCCGATTATCAAATAGCATTCAGACAATTGCATCCATACGTGGATTATTTTGTGGTGAACGTGAGTTGCCCCAATGTGGGAACTTTTGCGAAGCTGCAGGACAAGGATTATCTTTTGGAACTCTTGAACGGCCTACAAGAAATCAACCATGAATTTTCAATACAAAAACCCATTTTACTGAAAATTGCACCCGATTTAAACAACATTCAATTGGATGAAGTGATAGAATTGGTGGCAGAAACAAAAATCGCGGGCGTGGTGGCTTCAAACACGTCGATTCACCGGGAAGGCCTAAAAGCATCTGAAGCACAACTGTCAGCCATCGGAAACGGCGGATTGAGCGGAAAACCCATCAAAGATCGCAGCACGCAGGTCATAAAATACCTGGCCACAAAATCAAATAAAGTATTCCCCATCATCGGTGTCGGCGGTATCCATTCCCCTGAAGACGCCCTCGAAAAAATAAACGCCGGTGCTGATCTCATCCAACTTTATACCGGCTTCATCTACGAAGGTCCGGCCTTGGTGAAGAGAATTAATAAGGCAATATTGAAAGAGGTTAAAAGTTAAAAGCTCAAAGTTCAATAAGTTCATTCACAATTAGAACCCAAATCAGAGAAGCCCGTCATATGATTTTCCTGCCTGCCGGCAGGCAGGTTTCGTCGTAAAATAGGCTATTTTTTCAGCGTTGGCCGACGGAGCAACCCAAAGAGCCTTGCGGCTGGCTAAGAGGTGGGGGAGGCGGTCTGGGTGATAGGACAGAGCGTATAAAAAATGTTTGGTAAACATTTTTAGCGATAGGGCCAGCTGGCGCGTTGGCAAAAATTCAATAATTTTACAGAAAAAGATCATCAGACTAGCATTTCCTGCCGGCCGCAGGCGGGTTTTTTTCTTTTTTGGGCAATGCAAAAAAGAAAAAAACGAAAATTATTATTTGAAAATAAAAATATAATATCATAGTAACAACTTACATTGAATCCGTCATTTCAAAAAAGTTATCCGCGTTGCAAACGCTACATTTTATAGGCCAATTTAAGTAGGTACTCGTCGAAGACGAGCACCAGTGGCTAAGGCCCCCTAACCCCCAAAGGGGGAATTAATTAAGGAAATAGCTTATTAGAATTATAAATGATTTATCAAAACATAAAATAATTAGTGATAATAACCAATAACTCAAATCAAAGAAAAACCGTCATATGATTTTTTTCGTCGTAAAATATTGAAATTTTTAGCGCTGGCCGATGCTGCAATCCAAAGAGCTTCGCGGCTGGCTAAGCGCAGGCTAAAGCGGTCTAGGGCGGAGCGTTAAGAAAACAGCTGGTAGCTGTTTTTAGAGAACGAGCCAGCTGGCGCAAGGCAAAAAAAATTCAATAAATTTTACAGAAAAAGATCATCAGACTAGCCTTTTTTGGTTCTTTTTTTGGCAATGAAAAAAAGAACAA
>JAUSOJ010000206.1 GCA_030656195.1 Lutibacter sp. | reverse complement strand
CCCGGAGATTTTGATGGAATCGGATTCAACTTCTTCATCATTTACACCATAATTCCCAATATGGGCATTTGTAGCCAACATCAACTGACCAAAATAAGAAGGGTCTGTAAAGATTTCCTGATAGCCCGTCATTCCGGTATTGTAGCAATTTTCTCCATAAGCTGTGCCATCACTGCCAACTGATTTTCCTTCAAAAATTGTTCCATCGGCCAGAAGTAAAATTGCTCTTTTTCTTTGTGTATATTTCATTGGTTTTGGGTTACTTTTTTTTAGTCGGTTCAAATTTAGATATAAAAAAAAGGATAAACTATAAATAATTTATCCTTTTAATATGATTAATGGGTTACCATTACTTCGTTTCTTTTGTTTCAGTTTTAACTTCAACAGTTTCTTCCACTTTTTTAGTTTTACCTCTACGAGTGGTTTTCTTTTTAGCTTTGTTGTTTGGATTGTAATTTGGATTGTAATCCACCAATTCAATCATAGCCATAGGCGCATTATCACCCTGGCGACTTCCCAATTTAATGATACGAACGTATCCTCCTGGTCTGTCAGCAACTTTTACAGAAACTTCTTTAAATAATTCTGTAACCATAAATTTATTTCTCAAATAGCTAAATACAACTCTACGGTTGTGCGTGGTGTCGTCTTTAGACTTTGTAATTAAAGGCTCCACAAACTGACGCAAAGCTTTTGCTTTTGCCACAGTGGTATTAATACGCTTGTGCTCAATTAAAGAACAAGCCATATTAGCAAACATAGACTTTCTATGTGCCGTTTTTCTGCCTAGGTGATTAAATTTCTTTCCGTGTCTCATCTCTTATGTTATCTTAATTAAAACCTAAGTTTTAAATTAATCTTTATCTAATTTGTATTTGCTTAAATCCATTCCAAAACTTAACCCTTTAATATGAACCAATTCATCTAATTCGGTTAAAGATTTTTTTCCAAAATTACGGAACTTCATCAAATCGTTTTTATTGAATGATACCAAGTCTCCCAAGGTGTCAACTTCTGCAGCTTTCAAACAATTTAGTGCACGAACGGATAAATCCATATCCACTAATTTTGTTTTTAGCAACTGACGCATATGCAATGATTCTTCATCATACGTTTCAGTTTGTGCAATTTCATCAGCTTCCAAAGTAATGCGTTCATCAGAAAATAACATAAAATGATGAATCAAAATTTTTGCGGCTTCTGTTAAAGCATCTTTAGGAGAAATTGATCCGTCAGTAGTAATATCAAATACTAACTTTTCATAATCTGTTTTTTGCTCAACACGAAAATCTTCTACAGCATATTTTACATTTTTAATAGGTGTAAAAATAGAATCTGTAAAAATGGTTCCCAATGCAACGCCAGATTTTTTATTATCTTCCGCAGGTACAAAACCTCTTCCTTTTTCTATGGTTAGTTCAAAATCCAATGTAACAGATTTTTCCATATTACAAATCACCAAATCGTGATTTAAAACTTGAAAACCAGAAATGTATTTTTGTAAGTCACCGGCAGTTAACTGCTCGTGCTTAGAAATTGAAATGTTTACTGTTTCTCTATCAGAATCATCAATTTGTTTCTTAAAACGCACTTGTTTTAAGTTCAAAATAATTTCTGTTACATCTTCAACAACACCTTTAATTGTTGAAAATTCATGTTCAATACCTTCAATACGAAGTGAGGTTATTGCAAAACCTTCTAATGAAGACAACAACACTCTTCTTAAAGCATTACCAACTGTTAAACCAAATCCTTGTTCTAACGGTCTGAATTCAAATCTACCGTTAAAATCGGTAGAATCGATCATAATTACTTTATCGGGCTTCTGAAAATTTAAAATTGCCATAATTGAATTGGTATCTTTAAAATTATTTAGAGTATAACTCTACGATTAATTGTTCCTTGATATTTTCTGGAATTTGTAATCTTTCAGGAACACTAACAAAATTTCCTTGTTTGGTGTCTGAATTCCAAGAAATCCATTCGTAAACATCACTTCTGTTAGCCAAAGAATTTTCAATAGCCAACAATGATTTTGATTTTTCTCTTACAGCTACAACATCTCCAGCATTTAATGAATAAGAAGGTATGTTAACCAACTCTCCATTTACGGTGATGTGACGGTGAGACACCAATTGACGTGCTGCACTGCGTGTAGGTGCTATACCCATTCTGTAAACAACGTTGTCTAAACGGCTTTCGCAAAGTTGTAATAAAATTTCACCGGTAATACCTTTACTGCTCGATGCTTTTTTAAACAAATTAGAAAAT
>JAUSOJ010000200.1 GCA_030656195.1 Lutibacter sp. | reverse complement strand
TAAAATCCCATTTTTTCAAATTTAAATAGGCTTCCAAAGAATAAGCAAGTCCGTTTGTTTTATAATTGGTTTCGTAAGCCACTTCTCCATTGAGTTTAAATCGGTCAATGGTGTAAAAAGAAGCGATGTTAAAAATTTTGGAATTGAATTCTTCGTAATTTTCAAAAAGGGTTCTGTTGATAAATCCTGCTTCAACATAGGCTTTATCTGATAATTCCTGCGAAATTTTACCGCCATACGAGTCGGATATTTGTTTGGTGAACCTTGGTTTTACATAAAACAACGTTGTGGTGGTTTTTCCAAAATCATAGCTTAAAATTCCGCCCGTTCCGTAGCGCGATGTTTCGGTAATATTGGATAGCGAAAAATTTACGTGACCTGCAACAGCTTCCAATTTTTTGTTTTTGTAAAAAACACTGTATCGTTCATAATCTCCAAATCGCACAATATCGCTTTGGCTTGGACCTGAATATTCAAAATTTAAATAATGTTCGTTGGCTCTGTCCAAATAACCCTGACCGCTCACCTTAAATTTAAATACATTTAAAGTATCCAATCCTTTTAACGAATTAAAAATGGTGGATACGGTAACAGGAAAACGATGGTACAAATCGGGTTTTTTGGTGTTGTTTGGATAAAGCGTTACGGCCACACGATTTGAAAACAGCAAATCATTTGAAACCATATAGGCTTTTAGGTTATTTAAAACCATTGTTTTGGTGCGTACATTTTCCGGCACTTTTTGATAAACAGCAACAACCATAGATGAATCGGGTTTCAATAAAGCATTTAAAGGCACTATTTTAAGCATATTGCTCGATTCAAAAGTTATTTTCTCTTCACTGTTCCCGTTATTGGTCACCAAATAAGTAACATAATATTCTTTTTCAAGGCGCAAATATTCAGGGGCGTTTAAAACCTCCACCGTTAAATTGTATAATTTAGAAACCTTTAACGTTATTTCCTGAGAAGCAATAGGCAAATTGTTAGTTTGATTGGTAATTTTCAGCAATGCTTTATACTCGCCGGCAGCGCTGTGGTTGTTAACGCCAAAAGTAAACAGCACAATTTTTTTGTCATTTGCGGCAACATCCACCTTTTTAATGTTTGTTGTTAAATAAAACTGATCGGAAACCACAAATTCACTGCTTAAATTGAGCTGGTTTCCCGTTGTATTTGAAATTTCGAAGGCAATGGTATAGTTTTTTCCGGGAACTAAATTTTCGGGAATATTTTTTGCAATAATTTCAATGGCACTGGTTTGTGCTTCCACTTTTGATATTGACAGAAACATCAATAAAAAAAGAAAAAAATTGGTAATTGTTGCTATTTCGGGAAATTTTCTCAACTCAAAAATAAAAAAAGACAGTGGTTTTGGGGGATGTTTTATTTTTTATCAGTTATTTATTTTCAAATTCTAAATCGATAGAATAAATATTTTTACCATAATCGGCAACCAAAACCGAGGTGTAAGCGCCTTTTGGCAAGCCTGAAATATCCAACGAAAATCCTTTACACGAATTTGGATACACTTTTTTAAATTTCACTTCCACCTTTTTTTCAAGAAATCCATTGGCATTAAACACTTCAAGAATTAAAGTAGGCTCCACATAAAAGGTCCCTAAATTTTTTAAATCAACATTTATGAATTTATTTCCGTCCGGTTCTTCAATTTTGATGTCGTAAAATTCAAGTTCAGAAGGCGTTCTTTCATTAATATCGGCAATAATTTGAATTCCGTATCTAACTTTCGATTCCAATTTTACCCCAAATTCCAGTTCATCTTCTTTAATGGGTTTTTCAATTTCAACCATTAAAACGCCCCAAAAAGAACCGTTTATCTCAACATCATTAGGCACATTGATGGTGTAAATAAGTTCATATTCTTCATTTGCCTTAAAAACGTGCTCATTTACATTGGTTGTCAACCAATTCTTGATGGAATTCTTATGCGATAAATCGGCCGTTAAAACCGTTTCTTTGCCGCATTCCTGAAACAAATCATTGAAATAAATAATAACGCGTTGTTCGGTTGCATCGGTGTTTTTCATCTTAATAATTCCGGTGACCAATTGTCCGGATGCCGATTGGTGCACGTGGGTTAATCCGTTAAGTATCACCACGCCTGCATTGGAGAACTGAAAACTTAAAACTAATAAAAGAAACAGTAGGGGTTTTTTCATTTTTTCGAAATTTATGTTATGAATAAAATAGGGTTTAAAGTCGATTTAAATTTACAGCAAATTAAGCTGTTTCATCAATTCAGGTTTGCTCGACCTGCTTACCGGAACAACATTTTTTCCAATTAACACACTGCTGTCTTCAATATCAACAATTTTTTTAATGTTGATGATAAATGACCGGTGAACTTTCAAAAAAATCGTATCGGGCAATTTGTCTTCTATTTTTTTTAGGGTTGAGTGTACCGTGTAATTTTCCTTGTCGGTTTTTATCAAAATATAATCGCCTTTTGCTTCAATTAAATTAATGCTGTCAAAACTAATTTTTACCAGGCGCTTGTAAATGTTTACATACAAATCGCTTTTTGAATCTTCGTTTAATGGCATTACCGGCAAATCTTTAATCACGGTTTTTATATTGGAAAACAACAAGGCCTTATCAACGGCTTTATCAAATCGCACTTGAGTCATAGGTTTTTCCAAATAATCAACTACGCAATTGTATTCAAAGGCCTCCAATGCAAAATTTGCATGAGAACTTGTTAATATTACTTTAGGCGGATTTTTTAATGTTTGCAACAAATCAAAACCTGAAAAAGCCGGCATATGAATGTCTAAAAAAATAAGGTCAACATTGTTTTGATTTAAATATTTTAGCGCTTCAATTGGGCTGTTGAAACTGGCTACAAGATTTAAGTTTTTATTATTCGAAATTAACTTTTCAATTATGACTCTTGCTATTTCTTCATCATCAATGCTGATACACTTCATGGGGTAATTTTTAAGTAATTTTCAACTGCAAAGGTACCCTTTTTAAACTTCATTAAAGTACAATTTTTTTAGGCATCATTCGCTTTATTTTTTGGCAATGTAAAATAAAATGTGGTTCCTTTTAAAACTTCACTTTCCAGCCAAATATCTCCGCCATAAAGGCTTAAAACCCTTTTTACAATGGATAATCCCATTCCGGTAGATTTTTCGTGATAGCCAAGTGTGGTAAAGGTGTTGAATATTTTTTCATGGTATTCTTTCGAAATTCCCTGCCCATTGTCTTTAATTGAGAAAGTGTAAAAACCTTCAGTTTCTTCAACCCCAATTTCAACCAAACCAGCTTCTTTATCATTAAAGTTAACAGCATTGCATATTAAATTCTGAAAAACCTGTCGCAATCTTCTCGGATCGGCTTTTAAAACAGGCAATTTGCCATTAATGACAACTTTAATGTTTTTAGGAATATCAAGGCTTTTTATAATTTTATTCACCTTTATATTGAGATCTATTGTGATTGTTTTTAGACTTGTTCCGCCAATTTCGGAGTAATTGATGATGTCTTCCAAAAACTGATCCATCTTTTCAATTTTCTCCTCCATAAGGTTCAAATTGCAAATACTTTCTTCTCCAATTTTTTCGATGCAATCTTCTTTTACCCAGCTTAACAAAGCCGAAAGATTTCTCAAAGATGATTTTAAGTCGTGCGAAACCAAATGTGCGTAGTCATTTAACTGCTCATTTTGATTTTTTAATTTTAAAAGTAATTGCTCTTTCTGACGCATAATGCTAAGACTTAAGCTTGCACAAATTCATTATAACACCAGTAATCCAACACTGTTTTTATGGATTCAGAATAATCGGCAAATTTTAAAGGTTTTACCAAATAACCGGCAATGCCAAGTTGGTGACATTCTGTAACATCTTTATGGTCACTTGAAGACGTTAAAATAACGGTTGGAATATATTTTAAATGCGGATTATTTCTGATGATGCTTAAAAATTCAAGTCCGTTTACTTTAGGCATGTTTAAGTCGAGCAAAATAAGATCGGGCAAGGATTCACTATTGTATAAAATTTCCAAAGCTTCTTCGCCATTTTTAGCTTCTATAATATTATGGAGATATGCCAATTTTGAGATTGTCCTGTTGAATTTCATGATTTCTATCATGTCATCTTCAACCAGTAAAATGTTCAGACTTTTTCTCATTAGTAGTGTTTTAAATTAATGTCCCTATTTTTTAATTGTCAATAACTAACAATAATCCTCAAAGGTCATAAGAATGCATCATTTAAAGGTAAATATTCGACTAGTATTGATTAAGTGTCGATGAACTGCAACTATTCATCGATGAATGAAAAAGGAAATACTCATCACCACCCATTTTATCGAAGCGTTGCTTTAATTTAATAAGATTTTTTCTGCTTTGTAAGTTGCCAAAACAAGTAACGATATTTCAATATTAAAAATAATAAATGTTACAATATGTCAAAATTTGACATATGAAAGTTTTGATTTTGAAAAAAACAAATTTAATATTCAACCATATGATAAGAAGGACAGCCTTTTTGTTTTAATCTCTCTAAGTTTTCCTCAAAATTGTCATTTAAAACACTTCCTGTTTTATCGTGACAAAACGGACATGCATTTATTTGTCCGTCGGTGTCTACATAAAGCCCCATCAATCCAGCATTAAAACATCCCCGTTTTCTTTGGTGGAAACCGTGATATACAATTAATGGGTACTCTTTAAAATCGCTGTGATTATTGAATTTTAGATACGTTTTTTCTAAAATCGCTTCATGTTCCGGCAACAGAAATACATCCTTTCCCGCATAATGACCCACCGCTTTAGGTTCCAAAAACTGAACAAATGAAACCTTTAATTTTTTAGATAAATCCATATATTTCAATAGATTTTCTGCTGTGGCAAAAGACCTTGTGACGCAAACAGACAATGCCACAATCAAATTATTTTCCAGGGCGCTGTGAACTGCTTCAACAACCCATTCAAAAGATTTGTCATTACCTCTGAATTTATTGTGTTCTTGAGGCAAGTAATGATCCAAACTAATCACAACGCCGCTTAAACCCGCATTTTTTAATTTTTGGGCATTCTTAAAATTTAAGTGATAACCTGATGTGAGCATCCAAAAATCTGTTCCATTTTTGGCGTTTTCCATAGCGTTTATCATCATATTCACTTTAAGCATAGGTTCACCACCCGTAAAACAAATTTGGTTTACGCCTTTATCCTGCAATACGGAAATAATCTTTTCAACAGTTTCGTTTGTTAAAACATCTTTTTTATTCAGTGCTTCCCATTCAAAACAATGCTCACATTGCAGGATACATTTTTTGGTAATCGCCAAAAACACATTGTTAAACCGCTTAACTTCTTCATCCAGCAGAACAAATCTGTTCATTTCAGAAAGCACAAAAGATTTAAAAGTTGCTCCGTTCCATCCCGGAATATACAAACCCAGATAATACTTTCCGTTTGCTTTTACCATTTTCCGAATCACATTGTTTCCTTTTACCGATTTTCGCAATTTTAGAAAATGTTGCAAGACGTTAATTGCTGTAATCGGATTTTTATATTTTGCAATGGCCAAGCTAAAAATCGTCAGTCTCAATCTTTTTCTAATGAAAAAAATTGGCCAGCCATAAACTATTTTCTGACCTTCAACCTCACTGATTTTATTGGCAGATTTAAATCGAAATATATTTAATAGACTGACAATAATATCTTTACCGAAAATATTGGATATCGATGTTGTTAAACTATTCATTGCTTTGTACAATTAAATCCAGCATATGAGGATTGGAAACATATTCAAAATAAGTCTCTTTTGAAAAACGTGTAAAAGCGCCTTTTTTCCTGAAAGATTTGAGTTCCGCAAAATCGGGTTTCCCTTTATAATCCCTAATATAGGTATAATAACCGCTGTTTTTAAGAAAAACCGTTGTTGTGGTGTTAGCGGTTCTACTTTCATCAGCAACAAAATCAATGGTTGTTACGCTCCCTATTTTAGACTGAAGCAGGTACTTATCATCTGCATCAACCAATTCATTTGTAACATTATTTCCTTCTTCATCAAATGCCTGTTTTGGTTTTATGTAAGAAATTTGAATGGGTTGATTTTTAGAAAAATCAATGCCTGCATAATCAATTTCCCAAAACATAAATCCGCTTTCCAACTTAATTGAAATTTTAGTATCTCCTGATTTTTCAAATTCAATAGGCACCACAATTTCCCTTTTTGCCAAAGGTCCGGTGACATTTTCATACGCAACAAGTTTCCATCCAGTTGAATTTTTGACATAAATTCCTAGAGGAATTCCCTGATCAAGCATCCACTGCCAGCTTTTTGCGCTCGAAACACTTTCCTGATTTTTTTGAAACTCGTTGAAAAACGTTCCCAACTTCTCATTGAATTTTCCATAGATATAATCCAGCCAATAAGAATTTCTTGCAGTCAGCACCAATTTTGCAGATGCCACATTTTTTGGTTTCTCAAATTCTAAAACAACGCTGTTTAATGCATCGCCATTAACCATATTGTCGTTAAATTGATAGGAAATATCATCATTTTCCATAAAAGGTTTCAAATCGGCATTCAAATCATTTACAATCAATTTTGAAGGTGTATTTAATTGCGAAATGGTTTGTGCATTTCCTTTACTGTCCAATAAAACCCTGAAATTCTGATTGTGTTTTATCTCAATCAAATTCAACAAATTTGTATACTGAATTTCTTTTAACTCATTGGAAACCTTAATGGAATAGAAACCATCTTTGGATTTCAGACTGGGCAGCAACAGGTAATCATCGCGTTCTAATTTTGCCCTGATTGCGCCGGGATACAATTCTCCCTGGAACACATAATATTCCCCATCATTGGCATATATAAACGGACAAGAACTTTTTGTTAAAGCAACAATAACACCTACTAAAACCAAAGCGCCAGCAACGCCGGCTGCGGCCATAAAAATGGAGCGCCCCGTGGCATCATCGTAAACTTCGATCTTTTCAAGTTTTGAAAAAGGCAAAACAACGGCTGAATTTTCGCTCATATCCAAAGCTGCATTTGAATAAAAATGCACCTCATAAGTAGGATTGCCTTTGCCTTTATTATAGCGATATGCTGAATTCCCGGGATTTGCCACATAATAAGTGTGGTCAGCATTTAATGGTTTTGTTATTGCCGTCAATTGTTGATTGTCATTATCAACAACAATGGATGCCAAATGCATCGTTTTCCCTCCTGAATGTAAAATCACATACTTATTGGCGCCATAATTTTCTATGCTGGCAGCATTAATCGAGTCACCTGTTTGCACTTTCCCAACTTTATAATAGGAACAGGTTATCACCAACAA
>JAUSOJ010000205.1 GCA_030656195.1 Lutibacter sp. | reverse complement strand
GTATGTCTGATATTGTGAAAGATAATGAAGGTGATAAAATTTCAAATGCAGTTTTATCTTTTTCTTTGGGATACAAATTTTAATTCTATTTATTAAATTAAAAACGGAAGCCAATGCTTCCGTTTTTTTTTGTTAAAATTTTACAATACTTTTATGGTATGAAACGAGCATAACAAATTTTGATACACAGCAGAATGATTAATGGCGACTGCATCTGTACCAAAAAAAAATTAAATATAAACAGATGAAAATTTTAATATTAAACGGCCCAAATCTAAACCTGCTTGGCAAACGTGAACCTGCCATTTATGGGAATTTAACCTTCGAGCAATTTTTTGAAAGTTTGAAAAAAAAATATGCAGATGTTGAATTGCACTATTTCCAAAGCAATGTTGAAGGCGAAATCATCAATAAATTACACGAAGTTGGCTTTAGTTTCGACGGTATTATTTTAAATGCGGGCGCTTACACGCACACTTCCATTGCCATTGGCGACGCCATAAAAGGCATTGAAACTCCGGTAATTGAAGTGCATATTTCCAATGTGTACGCACGAGAGGAATTTAGGCATATTTCCTATATTGCGCCAAATGCAAAAGGGATTATTGCTGGTTTCGGACTCCAAAGTTACGAGTTGGCGTTAGAAAGTTTTATTTAAAATTTGGGCGTTACCCGCCAGCTGGCGGGTCAGGCTTTTCGCTACAATCTTTTTTTCGGATAAAAACCTCAAAAAAGGATTTTCGCTTCAATCCTTAACGCGTACAGAACCTGCCTGCCGGCAGGCAGGTTAAAAGTTAAACCGATTAAAACGTAATATAATTTAAACTTTTCTGTTTTTTAAAGGTCTAACACAATTATAAAGCGATTAAACCAAAAATATTTTGACCGGCGAAGGCGAATTCATAAAAAATTTATTAAACAATAAAGAAAAAGATAAAGCCTTTAAGAAATTATTGGATCTTTATCAGGAACGCTTGTATTGGCATATCAGAAAATTGGTGATTACCCACGAAAATGCTGATGATGTGCTGCAAAACACTTTTTTAAGAATTTATAAAAGTTTACCTAATTTTCAGCAAAAAAGCACTTTACATACCTGGATGTATCGTATTGCATACAATGAATCTCTGCGGTTTTTAGAAGAAAATAAAAAAAAGTATCACTTATCTTTAGATGATGTTGGCCGTAAATATCTAAATAATTTAGTGGATGATGCATTTTTCGAAGGAGACGAAATCCAATTAAAACTGCAGCGAATATTATCAGAATTACCAGAAAAAGAGCGACAAATATTTCAAATGAAATATTATGACGATTTAAAATTTCGTGAAATGTCCGACATTTTAGAAATAAAAGAAGGCACTTTAAAATCTTCTTATTACAACACAGTCAAACATATTGAAAATAATATACTGGCTGTTGAACTAATAACAAAAAACAAGGTCTAACTATATGTTATGAAGAAACTAAACAATCATATTATGGATTCAAAATTAAAAACAGACGAGCAAATTTCTTTTGACAAGAAAATGAAAGAAATACATTCATTAGCATTGGGTCTAAAAACGCCTGAAAATTATTTTTCTGCATCTAAAATGGAAATATTGGAAAAGGTATCAAACCAAAAACAGGAAAGGTTTAACATCTTTTCAAGAAAAAGAATTGCGTGGGCTGCAGCGGCAACCATTGCCATAATTTTTGCAGTTTCGGTTTTTAAGCCGAATGCGCTTCCATCATTTAACAATGTTCCTGCTATTGTTTCAGATACCATCAATTACTTGCAAAACAACAATCTAGCGCAAGGAGAATTTAAGGAAGACGATATTTTAATAACCTCTCTTTTTGTGCCGGATAATGAAATTGATGAGTTTGTTAACAATTATGTGTTAGAAGAATTGGTTTATGAAGAAGTGTTAGCCAATTAGATTAAGTTTTTTCAAAATTTCAAACTATTTTGAAAAGCTTAGGTCTAAACAATAGAACGTTCACAAAATATATAAATAATAACTTAAAAATTAAAAAGATGAAATCACTAAAAATAATCGCATTGGCAGTATTTGTGTTGCTGGTTGGAATTTCAAGCGCAGAGGCACAACAAAACCAAAACAGAGGCAAAAATGTAAATAAAGCCGCTGTAGAAACAATGACATCAGAACAAAAACAATTGATTCAGGAGCAAAGAGACCGAATCAAAGAAAAAAGAGAATTGTTCAGAGCAAGTCTTACCGAAGCCCAATTGGCAATTTTTGATAACAATGACCTTACCAGACAGGAGCGTCACGATGCTTTAATGAAATCTTTGACTGAAACACAAAAAGCGTTAATGCAAGAACACAGATTAAGCGTTCAAGAAAGCAAACAAGCGTTTAGAAATACGATGACCGTTGAACAACGCCAGCAAATACGCACCAGAATGCAAATGAATAAAGAAACACAAGGCGGCAGTGAATTAAGAGAAACTGTTAGAGAGCAAAGAAGACAGCGGATGAATAATAACCGTGGCAACTAATAAATAATTGTTTAAGCTATAAGTGGTTGGGGAAACTCAACCACTTTTTAATTTGTTTAGAAATGAAAAAATACATCACTTTACTAATGTTGCTGTCGGGTACGGTTTTCACGTATTCACAACAACTTACCAAAGAAAAAGAAATAAACGATATAATAGATGAGATTTTCTTAGAAGATGATGTTATAAATGAATTGACAGCGTCACTTAAAAATTTTCAATTTTTATACATTTCAACAACTTATAATAGTGACACCTATTTTTCAGGGCGTGACATAGGAATTGACCAATACAATATAACTCCTCAAATTACCTATGCACATTCTAATGGAATATTTGCCAGCTTGTCTGGGATTTATTACAGTGAATTTGTCCCGAAATGGGATGTAACCACTGCAACCGTTGGCTTTGGCAGAAATATTGGAAAAGATAAACTTTTTAAATATTCCATCTCTTATTCAAAGTATTTTTATTCCAATGATATTGATAATATTTACACAAATACCATAAACTTGGGATTGGGCGTTCGAAATAAAAAGAGAACATTGGGCACACAATTATCAGGATCCTACTTATTTGGCGAGGAACAATCATTTGAAATGGCGTCCCGAAGTTTTGTAAATTTTAATTTGCTGAAAACAAATAAAACAAGCTTAAATTTTAAACCTCAATTAAATATCATTGCAGGAAAACAAACCATTGAACTGGCACGAATTGTCAATCAAAACGGACAGTTAACAACGCAATATACAGAAAATGATGTGTTTGATTTGATCAATACCCAAATAAACCTGCCATTGCTCTACAGCACCAATTCATTTGATTTTGAAGCGGGTTATAACATCAATTTCCCCTATGCCATTGGTGATGAATCCAATCTTAAAAATACTGGATTTTTTAGTTTTTCTGTAGGCTATTTAATTGATTTATAGAAAATTACTGTTTTAAATAGGTTTTAATAATTCTAAAACTTCTCAAAAACACCCAATCCGAACAAGGCAAAATCATATTTTACGGGATCATTTTTGTCCATTCTCCGTAAGTTTTTGTCCAATTCAGCCAATGCTTTTGCATCGTTTTGTTTTCTGGTTAAAAGTCCTAATTTACGTGCAACATTCCCGGAATGAACGTCGAGCGGACATGACAATTGGGCAGGCGAGAGGCTATTCCAAATCCCGAAATCCACCCCTGTTTTATCATTTCTTACCATCCACCTTAAAAACATATTAATGCGTTTCGCGGCCGAATTATTTAAAGGATCGGAAATGTGTTTTTGTGTTCTTTGTGCATGTGGAATTTCAAAAAATATTTTTTTAAACTCATGAATGGCACCTTGCGTGGAATTGGAAGTTGCGTGTTTTGAAAATACATTTTCCAAACCGACGTGATTTTTATAAATATGTTGCAATGCGGTTATGAAATACTTAAAATCATCAACATTAAAAGTCCGGTGCACAAAATGTTCCATATTGTCTAAATGATGCGGTTTATGGTTGATTACAAAATCGTAAGGTGAATTTCCCAACAAATCCATCATAGTAAAGGCATTTTTAATGATAGATTTTCGGTTTCCCCAAGC
>JAUSOJ010000184.1 GCA_030656195.1 Lutibacter sp. | reverse complement strand
CTGTTTTACCGGCCATAGAAAAATTTTCAGCATATAATTTCCTTCCGGTTCCGTGTACCACCACATTTTTAAGCATTTCCTGCATTTTATCAATCGTTTCTTTTGAACAAATTGCCGGATCAATAACTTCTTTATCAAAAGATTCCAAATGTTGTTTGTCCCAAGAACGAATTTCTTTTATAAACCTTGGTTTTACCATTTCGCCATCATTTGCGATGGCATTGTAAAATGTCAATATTTGTAATGGCGTAAGGCTGATATTGTAACCATAAGCAATTGAAGGCAAAGCGTTCTTACTCCATTTTTTGTCACCTGGCCCAGGAATCTCAGGTGTGCCTTCTCCTTTTATAGGCAAACCCAACTGTTCGTTCAAATGCATTCCTTTTAAAGAATTGATAAATTTATCGGGCGTTTTTCCAAAATGCTCTTCTATCAATCTGGCAAATGCAATATTTGAAGAGACTTCAAGCGCACGCGCAGCTGATATTTTTCCATAACCGCCTTTTCTTGAGTCGTTTATTGCTCTTCCATGAATAATATATCTTCCGCCACCTGTATCAACCACTGTACCTGTATCAATCGCTTTCGACTCCAATGCAACTACCATCGCCATCACTTTAAAAGCAGAGCCAGGTTCATTAGATTCTCCAACAGCATAATTCAATCGTTCATAATAGGCTCCACTTGCGTTTTTCCCCAAGTTGGAAATTGCTTTTATTTCTCCGGTTTTGGTTTCCATAACCACCACACAACCGTGATCGGCTTCATAAAACTCTAACTGTCTCAATAAAGAATGGTGCGCAATATCTTGTATATTTATGTCGATAGTTGTGACAATATCTTTTCCGTCAACCGGCTCCTTTTCATTGGTGTCGTTAATTGGTTTCCACTGGCCTTTGGCTATTTTTTGCTTCAAACGCCATCCAAATTTTCCATTTAAATAATCGCGATAAGCGCCTTCAATTCCTGGTGCGCCTCTGTAATCATCATAACCAATGGTTCTTTCGGCCACTTTTCCTAACGGATGTGCCCTAACGGTTGATTGCTCGGCAATAAATCCGCCTTTGTACATTCCCAATTTAAAAATTGGAAAACTTTTTATTTTCATGTACTCGGTATAGCCCAATTTTCGTGCGATAAATAGGTACCTGTTTTTGTTTGTTCTCGCCTTTCTTATTTTATTTTCCCATTCCTTTGCCGGTTTTCCCAACATTTTTGACAGTTCCACAGAAAGGCTTCTGATATTGGCTTCAAATTCTTCAGCCTCAACCGTATACGCGTCCATTCTGATTTCATACTGCGACATGGAAGTTGCCAGCAAGCTGCCATCTGCAGAAAAAACATTGCCTCGATTTGCGAAAATAGTGTCGTTTTTTATGGTAAGATGTTCCGACATATCTCGGTACTTTTCACCATCGGTAAATTGGATATCGGTGAGCTTCAGAATAATAGCCGCCAAAAAAAGTGTGATAAACACAAATACTACATAGAGTTTATTTAATATGCCTTTTTTTGTTGCAGCCAATTTTAATTTACTTTTTTTGCGGTTACTTTAATTACTTGTGGCGGATTTTCACTTGGTTTTAATCCGTAATTCAACACCTTGTTCTTTATGGTCGATTCCAGTTTCATTTTCATTGAAATTGATCGTGTATCAACAAATTCTGCTCTTAATTCTTTAATATCTTTATTAAGCTTAGCAATTTCCATGACTTTTTTGTCCGAACTGTGTCCGCTTGCAATCATCAACAGCACCAAGGCGACTATAAAAAAAATGAAGCGCCAATTTTTAAAGGAATCCTCTTGTACTAAAAATTTTCCTTTTAATAAATCGTAAACGCTATTTGATATTTTTGCCATTTATGCTAAAGTTGCGATTCTTAATTTTGCGCTTCTTGCCCTGCTGTTTTTCTTAATTTCCTGAAATGACGGAACCACCATTTGCCCCACTTTTTTTAATGGAACGGTGACATTTCCAAAATAATCCTTAACCGGTTCGCCTTCAAAAAGTCCGCTTCTGATAAACCTTTTTACCAGCCTGTCTTCCAAAGAATGATAAGAAAGCACGCTCAATCTTCCGCCTTCATTCAGCAATTCGGGCACTTGCAATAAAAATTCTTTCAATGCTTCAATTTCCTGGTTTACCTCAATTCTAATTCCTTGAAAAATTTGGGCCAACACTTTATGTTCCTGTGATTTTGGCACAAATGCAGCCAAAACTTCCTTTAACTGAAAACTTGTTTTAATTTTTTCTTCTGATCGTTTTTCAACAATTCTTCTGGCAATATCTTTTGCGTTGCGCAATTCGCTATAATTGAAAAGCACGTTGGTCAATTTTTCCTCCTCATATTTATTGATAACCTCAAAAGCTGACAATGCACCGGATTGGTTCATTCTCATATCTAAATCGGCATCAAAGCGGGTTGAAAATCCGCGTTCCGCTTCATCAAATTGATGCGAAGACACGCCTAAATCAGCCAAAATACCATCCACTTTTTTGATGCCGTAAAAACGCAAATACCTTTTAATAAATCTGAAGTTCTGCGGAATCAACGTAAATCTCGGGTCGTCAATCGTATTGCGTTGCGCGTCTTCATCCTGATCAAAAGCAAAAAGTTTTCCGTGCTCATTCAATCTGCTCAATATCTCTCTTGAATGGCCTCCGCCACCAAACGTAACATCAACATATACGCCGTCTGGCTTGATATTTAAACCATCCACACTTTCTTTTAACAATACCGGATTATGATATTCCATCTCCATTTTCATTTACGTTACCCATCACACTTTCAGCCAAATCTGCAAAATCTACCGTTGCATCATCAATCGCTTTTTCGTACTTGTCTTTGTCCCAAATTTCAATAATGTTCACTGCAGAAGAAAGCACCACATTTTTGTCGATTTCTGCGAAAATCTGCAAATCCTTCGGAATCAATAATCTTCCTAAACTGTCTAACTCCACAATTTTTACGCCCGCTGTAAAACGACGGATGAAATCATTGTTTTTTTTCACAAACCTGTTTAAGGTATTCACTTTTGCCATCATCGCATTCCACTCAGACATCGGATACAACTCTAAACATGGCTGAAAAACGGATCGTTTTATCACAAAACCTTCCTGCAACATTGGCATAAGCTGTTTCTTTAATGCGTTGGAAAGCAGCAACCTTCCTTTCGCATCAGCCTTAGCTTCGTATGTTCCAATTAAATTTATCATCATAATTTGAGTGTATTCAAAAATATAAATTTTTTCCCACAATTTACCACAATTATCCACTTTGTTGATAACTTTTAACACTTTCACTCATTTATTAGCTACTTTTTTGGAATTCAAGACCCTACTATTTTATTTGCGTGCCTTTAAAAAAACCTGTATTTTCGAAAAAAAAGTTACCTTTGCGAATAGGTATAAAAACGAATATTTAAATGAGCAGTAAACTTATCACAGATGGCAAGTATAGCTATGTTGAAGCCGGTGAAGGGCAACCAATAATCGTACTTCACGGACTTATGGGGGCGTTAAGTAATTTTGACGGTGTTTTAAATTATTTTTCTGAAAAAGGATATAAAGTGATTATACCTGAATTGCCAATTTATAATTTGCCGCTTTTGAAAACCAATGTTAAAAACTTATCGAAGTTTTTGAAAGATTTTATGGCGTATAAAAAAATTGACAAAGCCATATTGCTTGGAAACTCTTTGGGCGGACATATTGGGTTGTATTTCACAAAGTTAAACCCTGATAATGTTGCCGCACTTGTATTGGCGGGAAGCTCTGGTTTGTATGAAAAATCAATGGGTGACACCTTTCCAAAAAGAGGAAATTACGAATATATAAAAGCCAAAACTGAAGAAGTTTTTTACGACCCTGCAATTGCAACAAAAGAAGTTGTTGATGAAATTTACGCATCGGTAAATGATCGCGTTAGGGTTATCAAAACTTTGGCCATCGCAAAAAGCGCCATTCGGCATAATATGGCAAAAGATTTGCCTAAAATGAATATTCCCGCCTGTATTATTTGGGGAAAAAACGATTTGGTGACTCCGCCTGAAGTTGCTATAGATTTTCAAAAATTAATGCCCGACGCCAACTTGTTTTGGATTGATAAATGTGGCCACGCGCCTATGATGGAACACCCAGACGAGTTTAATAAAATTCTTGAAAGCTGGCTAAAAGAAAGGAACCTTTAACCCATGAAAATTAAAACTGCTGATTTTGTAACCAGCAATACCGACGTCTCCAAATGCCCAAAAGAGCAACTTCCTGAGTATGCTTTCATAGGGCGGTCAAATGTTGGAAAATCTTCGTTGATCAATATGATTACCGGAAGAACCAAATTGGCAAAAACATCAGGGAAACCGGGGAAAACCCAACTTATCAACCACTTCAAAATTAACGAAAATTGGTTTTTGGTCGATTTGCCGGGCTACGGTTATGCACAAGTTTCAAAATCCAAACGACAAACATTTCAGGAGTTTATCAAAGATTATTTATTGCTTCGCCAACAATTGATCTGCACTTTTGTGTTGATTGATTCGAGGTTAGAACCTCAAAAAATAGATTTGGAATTTATGGAGTTTTTGGGCGAAAACAGCGTTCCGTTTTATATTGTTTTCACCAAAGCCGACAAGTTAAAACTTTCCGAATTGAACAGAAATATTCAGGTTTACAAAAAAGTGATGACCAAATCCAATTGGGAAAGCATGCCACCACATTTTGTGACTTCTGCAGTAGACACCACCGGAAAAGATGAATTGCTGAATTTAATCGACGAACTAAATCAGCAAGTAGCCACACAATCTTAAAAATGGCTTCAACCAAAAATAACCTGCAAATTCTGTTTGAAGACAACCACTTTATCATTGTCAACAAGCGATCGGGCGACATTGTTCAGGGCGATAAAACCGGAGATGAACCGTTAAGTGATGTTGTAAAATCATACATCAAGGAAAAATACAACAAACCGGGCGCCGTTTTTTTGGGCACCGTGCATCGGCTTGATAGGCCAACCACAGGCATTGTTGTTTTTGCCAAAACTTCCAAAGCATTGGAACGTTTCAATAAAATGCTGCGCGATAAAAAAGTAAACAAAACCTATTGGGCAGTGGTTAAAAATAAACCGGCAAAAGAAGAAGATACCTTAATAAGCTACTTGATCAAGAATCCGAAAAACAACAAATCCACTTCATACAACACCGAAATTGAAGGCAGCAAAAAAGCCGTTCTTCATTATAAAGTATTGAAATCACTGGATAATTACCACTTGTTGGAAATAGATTTGGAAACGGGTCGCCACCACCAAATCAGGTGCCAGCTCTCCGCAATCGGTTCGCCCATAAAAGGCGATTTAAAATATGGTTTTGACCGTAGCAATAAAGATGCAAGCATCCATTTGCACGCACATAAAATTGAGTTCATCCATCCAGTTTCCAATGAAAATATTTCCATTATTGCCCATCCTCCAAAAGATCCCATTTGGGATGCCTGCAGTTAATTAATGATGAATAATTAAATATTGTTAATTGTTACTTGCCTTGTTTTTCTTATTTACAATTTCATCCAAGCATAAATTTCCCAGACTTCCTTTATGTGTGTGCACCACTTTTTTGTCTGGATTAAAAGTGCCTTCATCAATGCTTTTTCCTACAATTTTATAAGCGTCCCTAAAAGGAATTCCGCTTTGAACCAGTTTGTTAACTTCTTCAACGCTAAATAAATACAAGTATTTTTCATCATCAATAATATTCGGTTTTACCTGAATGTTTTTTAATGAATAGGTAAGCATTTCCAGACAGGATTTTAAGGTTGAAAATGACGGAATCAATCCTTCTTTCAGCAATTGCAGATCGCGGTGATAACCGCTTGGCAAATTGTTTGTGATCAATGTAAACTCATAAGGCAAGGCCTGAAGCTTGTTGCATTTTCCCCGGATCAATTCAAAAACATCCGGATTTTTTTTGTGCGGCATAATGCTTGAACCTGTGGTCAATTCATCGGGAAAAGAGATAAAACCAAAATTCTGGTTCATATACAAACAAATGTCCATGCTCATTTTCGACAAGGTTCCCGCCACCGAACTCATGGCAAAAGCCGTCGATTTTTCCAATTTTCCCCGGCCCATTTGTGCAGCCACAGAATTGAATTTCAAGGTCTCAAAGTGTAACAATTTTGTGGTATAATCTCTGTCGATAGGAAAAGAACTTCCATAGCCTGCTGCAGAACCCAGCGGATTTTGGTCGGCCACTTTATACGCCGCTTTCAAAAAGTAAATATCATCAATCAATGTTTCCGCATAGGCTGAAAACCACAGTCCGAAAGACGATGGCATGGCGATTTGCAAATGCGTATAACCGGGCAACAAAACGTTTTTATGCTGTTCGGCCAAGGCAATCAACAACTCGAAAAGTTCATCGACGCCTTCATTTATTTCCTTTAATGCATCTTTCACAAATAAATGGACATCCACCAAAACCTGGTCGTTTCTTGAGCGTGCGGTATGAATTTTTTTGCCGGTATCACCCAATTTTTCAGTAAGTAAGAACTCAATTTTAGAATGAACGTCTTCAAAAGAATCTTCAATAATGAAATTTCCTTCCTCAATAGTTTTTAAAATATTTTTCAGTTCAATCTCTAAATCAGCAATTTCATCATCCGTTAACAATCCAATTTTATGCAGCATTTTTGCGTGGGCAATATTCCCGATCACATCATATTTTGCCAAAATTAAATCGAGTTCCCTGTCGTTTCCAACGGTGAACAAATCTATTTTTTTATCGGTTGAAAAACCTTTATCCCAAAGTTTATTGCTATTTTTCATTATAAAATTTCATTTAATATTTTGATATACAACGCAATCCCTTCTTCAATTTCACTCACATAAATAAATTCATCGGCGGTATGTGAGCGAAAACTGTCGCCCGGACCTAATTTTAAGGACGGACAACTTAATACCGCTTGGTCCGACAATGTTGGCGAACCGTATGTTTTTCTGCCCAATTTAATTCCGGCTTCAACAATGGGATGGTCTTTTGGAATTGAAGATGAATTTAACCGCAACGACCTTGCTTTTACGTCACATTTTACCTTCGATTTCACAATATCTAATACTTCCTGATTGCTGTAAGCATCGGTAACCCTTACATCAACCACAAAATTGCAGGTCGCCGGAATGACGTTGTGCTGATTCCCGGCATTGATTTGGGTTACGGTCATTTTTACCTTTCCCAGCATTTCCGATTCCTTTGGAAATTCATAATTTTGAAACCAATGAACATCTTCAATCGCTTTATAAATCGCATTGTCGCCAATTCCATGCGCCGCGTGGCCTGATGTTCCTTTCGCTTCACAATCCAAAACCAACAAACCTTTTTCTGCGATGGCCAAGTGCATTAAGGTTGGTTCGCCTATAATGGCAAAATCGATGGGCGGAATAATTTGCAACATACTGTTCAATCCGTTCATCCCCGAACTTTCCTCTTCAGCAGAAGCCACCATCACCACATTGTAATTTAAATCGTTCCTGTCGTAAAAATAGGTGAATGTCGCCAACAGCGAAACCAAACTTCCGCCGGCATCGTTGCTTCCCAATCCGTACAGTTTTCCGTCCAAAACTTCAGGATTATAAGGATCTTTTGTGTACCCTTTATTCGGTTTTACGGTGTCGTGATGCGAGTTTAACAAGATCGTTTTTTTGGAAGCATCGAAATACTTATTTGTTGCCCAAACATTGTGTTTGTCACTTTCAAAATTGATGTTGTGATTGGAAAACCACTGCATCATTAACTGCGCAGTTTCTCTTTCCTCACCGGAAAAAGACTGCGTTGCAATTAAATTTTTAAGCAGTGCTATTGCTTCCTTTGTTAGTTGGTTGATCATTATTTCAAACTTAGTTCCGTGAACAAAATAGTTGTTTTTTGAATGAGCGAAGCATCGCCAATGTTCACTTTTTGAACGCCCCTTTTTAACGCATTGAAACAATTATGAAGCTTGGGAATCATTCCTTCTGAAATAATCCCGTCTTCAATTAATCGTTCATATTTATTTAAATTAATATGTTGTATGACCGAATTTTTATTGGCAATGTTTTCCAATACACCTTTCAATTCAAAAACATAATTTAGCTGAACTTCATAAAAATCGCTCATCGCAATGGCCATTTCCGAAGCAATCGTATCGGCGTTTGTGTTTAATAATTGTCCGTTCTTGTCGTGCGTAATCGCGCAAAAAACCGGCGTTATGTTGTTTTGCAACAACACCTTTATAAATCCGGAATTAATCGCATCCACATCGCCCGCAAACCCGTAATCAACCTCAGCAACGATTCTTTTGTGCGCCAAAATGCAATTGGCATCGGCACCCGACAAACCCAAAGCATTGCATTTCATTTTTTGTAATTGCGCCGTAATTTTTTTGTTCAGCAATCCGGCATACACCATCGTCACCACTTCCAAAGTTGCTTCATCGGTCACCCTTCTTCCGGCAATCATTTTTGGTTCTAATCCCATCGCTTCAGAAATTTCTGTAGCCCTTTTTCCGCCGCCGTGGACCAAAATTTTTGGAGCATCCAATTCGGTAAAATCTTTTAAAAATGAAATTAGGGCCCCTTCATCATTGATGATGTTTCCGCCAATTTTCACAATTTTCAACAATTGCTTATCCATGACTTTCCAATATTTTCTTCAACACAATTTGCGCTGAATATGTTCTGTTATTCGCCTGTTGAATCACGATAGAATTCTCGGAATCAATCACTTCATCAGCAACAATAACGTTTCTTCTCACCGGCAAACAATGCATAAATTTCGCGTTGTTCGTCAGTTTCATTTTTTCTGATGTAATTGTCCACGCACTGTCTGAATTCATAACCCTTCCATAATCTTTGAAAGAACTCCAGTTTTTTACATACACAAAATCGGCATTTTCGAATGCTTTTTCCTGATTGTGTTCTATGGTCGAATTTTTGGTGATTTCAGGATCCAGCTCATAACCTTCGGGATGCGTAATCACAAAATCAGCATCCTGCAACTGCATCATTTCCACAAAAGAATTTGCCACTGCGTGCGGCAACGCTTTTGGATGCGGCGCCCAGGACAAGACCACTTTTGGTTTGTGGGCGGTTTTAAATTCTTCCATCGTAATGGCGTCGGCCAAAGCCTGCAACGGATGTCCGGTAGCGCTTTCCATATTCACTACCGGAATTCCGGCGTATTTTTTAAAACTATTTATCACAATTTCCGCCTGGTCTTTTTCTTTATCTGTAAGTGATGCAAAAGCTCTGATCGCCACAATATCGCAATATTGCGCAATCACTTTGGCCGCTTCTTTTACGTGTTCCGATTTTGAGCCATCCATAATGGCGCCATCTTCATATTCCAACTCCCAGCCTTCACTGCCAAAATTCATCACTATCACATTCATTCCCAAGTTTTGAGCAGCTTTTTGAGTGCTTAAACGCGTGCGCAAACTGTTGTTGAAAAACAACATACAAATCGTTTTGCCATCGCCTAAAGCTTTGTTTTGCAGCGGATTTTTCTTGATTTCAAGTGCTTCCTGAACCGCTATTTGCAGATTCCCAAGATCGTTTATATTGGTAAAATGTATCATTTTAAAGTGATTTTTGTAAAAACAGATTTATTTTGAATGGCATCAATCATAAAATTATCATTTAATCCATTGAGAATCCACGTTTCAATATTGGCATTTTGGGCGATTTCCGCAGCCTCAATTTTTGAAATCATTCCGCCTGTTCCTCCTGATGAAATGGTTTTTTCAGCTTCGTTTTTCAGCGATTGAATGTCGGAAGTTTCCAAAATCGTTTTTTCATGGTGATTGTGCATCGATTCTTTCGTGTAAATCCCATGGGTGTTGGTGGCTATTATCAATAAATCAGCTTGTAACAATGCCGCCGTTAAAGCCGACAATTTATCGTTGTCGCCAAATTTTATTTCATCGGTGGCAACGGTGTCATTTTCATTGATAATGGGAATGTAATTGTTTTCAACCAACACATTGATGGTATTCACAATGTTTATTTTAGATTGTTCTTTTTCAAAATCGGAATACGACAGCAAACATTGCGAAGTAAGCAATCCCAATTCCCGGAAACATTCCTGATAAATTCGCATTAAATGGGGCTGTCCAATCGATGCCAACGCTTGTTTTACGTTTATTTTTTTTCCGTTGCTTTCCAGTTTCACAAACTGTTTGGCCACCGCAATGGCGCCGGAGCTCACAATCACAAATTCATAATCGTCCTGTAAACGGGCAATTTGTTTTGCAATATCTTCCATTTTGCCTCTGGAGATGTTGTCGCTCTCTTTGGTCAGCACATTTGTGCCGATTTTCAACAATATTCTTTTTTTACCTAATTTGCCCATTTCCGTATATATACCACTTGTTAGTCACTAAATGTTGCAGTCCCATCGGACCTCTGTGATGCAGTTTATCGGTGCTTATCGCCAATTCTCCACCCAAACCAAACTGTCCGCCATCCGTAAAACGCGTCGACGCATTTTGGTAAACTGCTGCCGAATCAACCGATTCCATAAATATTTGGGCTGTTTCACTGTTTTTGGTAATGATCACCGCAGAATGTCCGCCCCCGTATTTGTTGATTTTTTCAATGGCTTCTTCGGATGAATTTACGCTTCCCAAAACAATTTTATAATCCAAAAACTCTTCAAACCAAACGGATTCAGCTGTAAAAGCAGCAACATTTTTATAAGTTGACAATGCATCATCACCCAAAATTTTAACATTGAATTCCAATAATGCAACAATCAGTTTTTCAATGAATATTTCTTTATTCGGCAAATTTGAATTGATCAACACTTTGTCGGCCGCATTGCAGGCCGATATTTTTGTGGTTTTTGCGTTGAGAATTACTTTTAGCGCCATTTCTACATCAGCTTCCTTGTCCACATACATAAAATTATTGCCGCGACCGCTCACTATCACCGGACAAGTGGCGTATTGTTTCACAAAGGCGATTAAATTTTCGCCGCCGCGCGGCACAATCAAATCCACTTTTTGGGTTGGATGTTGCAAAAACGCCTGCGTTTCTGTTCTGTTATAATTTAGATATTCAAACCAATCGCCTGGAATATTGTTTTCTGCCAAGGCCTTGTGCCACAAATCCACAATCAATAAATTTGAATTTACCGACTCTTTTCCGCCTTTCAACAAGATTTTATTTCCCGATTTAAAGGCAATGCCGGCTGCTTCAACGGTCACATCGGGCCTGGATTCATAAATGATTAAAATCGTACCGAATGGTGCAGTTTTATTGGTGATTTTCATTCCGTTTTCGTGGGTGAAATCATACAATTCTTTCCCAACCGGATCCATGTCGGCCACCAATTGCTGCAGCGACAAAATCATTTCCTTAATTTTTGCTTCATCCACTTTTAAACGGTCTGACATTGCCAAATCATCGCCCGCATAATTATTTACGTCCGTTTTATTGGCTTTCAGCAAAGACAATTTTTCATCGGCAATAAATTTTGCCATCGATAGCAAAACCGAGTTTTTTTGTTGTGAAGTCAGTGCAATGTTCATCAGATTAAAATTTCTTTCAAGGCGTTTATAAAAATATCGATATGCTCTTTTTTGGCACTTAATGGCGGCAAAATTCTGAGCAGGTTTTTATTGTTTGATCCGCCGGTAAAAATATGTTTGTCGAAAATGAGTTTTTTTCGCAATTCGCCCACTTCAAAATCGAATTCCACGCCCAGCATCAATCCTTTTCCTTTTACTTTTTTAATTTGGGGAACCGTTTTAATTTCTTCAGAAAAATATTGAAAAACTTCATTCACATTGTCCATCAATTTCTCTTTTTCAATCATGTCCAAAACAGCAATTCCAGCTGCACAAGCCAAATGATTTCCGCCAAATGTTGTACCCAACATCCCGTATTTGGCTTTGTATTTATCGGCAATCAACACGCCGCCAATGGGAAATCCGTTGCCCATTCCTTTTGCAGTGGTGATCACATCAGGCTGAATATGGTGGTGTTGAAAAGCGAAAAATTTTCCGCTTCTGCCATAACCCGATTGCACTTCATCTAAAATCAGCAACACGCTATTTTCATTGCATTCCTTCTGAACTTCCTGAAAAAACGCGGCAGTTCCTTCATCCAAACCGCCAACACCCTGAATTCCCTCAATAATTACCGCAGCCACATCGCCTTTTCCAATTTCGTGAATCACCAGCTCAATATCATTCAACGGCAAAAAAGTCACTTTTTGCTGCAAATTTATGGGTGCGTTGATACCCGGATTGTCGGTTACCACCACCGCTGCGGATGTTCTTCCGTGAAACGCATTTTTAAAAGCGATTATCCTGCTTTTTCCGGTTTCAAATGAAGCCAGTTTTAGCGCATTTTCGTTCGCTTCGGCACCAGAATTGCACAAAAACAAGTTGTAATTTTCACAACCCGATAATTTTCCCAATTTATGGGCCAATTCCTGTTGAAGCGGATTGACAATTGAATTGGAATAAAATCCGATTTTAGTCAGTTGTTCGCTCAAGGATTTTACATATTCGGGATGTGAATGTCCGATAGAAATGACACCGTGGCCGCCGTAAAAATCCAAATATTTTGTATTGTTTTCATCCCAAACATAAACGCCTTCCGCCTTTACTGGCGTTACGTTGTAGAGCGGATAAACATCAAATAATTCCATTTTTTATGTTTTAAATCTGATTTATTTTTTCAAAGGAAGTAATCAAACCTTTGATCAAAGATGAACTCAGTCCCTGATGTTCCATTTCATTCAAACCTTCAATGGTACAGCCGCTTGGCGTGGTCACTTTGTCTATTTCCTGCTCGGGATGATTGCCCGATTGTATCAACAAACTCGCCGCACCCAAACAGGTATGCATCGCCAGTTCTTGCGCTTCTTTGGCGTCAAAACCCAACTGAATCGCGCCTTGTGAAGTTGCCCTGATCAACCGCATCCAAAATGCGATGCCGCTGGCGCAAATCACGGTGGCGGATTGCATTAATTTTTCTTCAATGCAAAGTGTTTTTCCCAATGAATTAAATATGGTTTTGGCCAATTCAATATTTTCCATGCCTTTTTGGTTGGCACTGATGCAAGTCATCGATTTTCCAACCGAAATTGCCGTATTTGGCATCGCTCTGATGATTGCCAAATCGGCACCTAAAATACTTTCAATCTCTTCAATTTTTCGTCCGGTTACCGTTGAAATAATGGTATGTTTCTTCGGATTTACAACCTCTTTTATTTCTTCCAGTACCGTTTGCAACTGTTTTGGCTGCACAGAAATGATGACGATATCCGAAGATCGGACGGCTTTTTTGTTTTCCGTAGAAATTTTAACATTCGGCAGTTTTTCCCAGGAAATTAATGAAGATGTGTCTCGTTTCGTCAGATACAAATTCTTTACCTTGAAATCTTTTTGCGTTAAAATTCCGATTGCGATGGAATACCCTAAATTTCCTGCCCCTATAATTGCTATTTTCATTTCCTATTTCTATTTATATCTTTTAAAATGCGGTTGCTTTTAAATTCAACCCTTCCGATTCATTCAATCCAAGCATCAAATTCATATTTTGAATGGCCTGCCCCGAGGCTCCTTTCAGTAAATTGTCGATCGCCGATGTTATTAACAAGGTGTTATTGTGTTTTTCCAAATGAATAAAACAATTGTTGGTGTTCACCACTTGTTTTAAATGAATGGGCAATTTTGAAATATGGGTGAATTGCGCGTCTTTATAAAAATCCTCATACAATTTATAAGCATTTTCCAACGTATCTTCAAACTTTAAATACACCGAAGCAAAAATTCCCCTGCTGAAATTTCCCCTGTTCGGAATAAAAAACAATTCCTCCGAAAAACCAGATTGCAATGCAATCAAACTTTCATTTATTTCACCCAAATGCTGGTGCGTAAATGCTTTGTAAATCGAAAAATTATTGTCTCTCCAGCTAAAATGCGTGGTTTCCCCCGGTGAAACCCCGGCGCCTGTTGAACCAGTTGTTGCATTGATATGAACGGAATCATGTAACAAATGATGTTTTGCCAAAGGCAATAAAGCCAGTTGAATGGCAGTTGCAAAACAGCCCGGATTTGCAATATAATTGGCCGATTTGATCTTGTCTTTTTGAAGTTCGGGCAAACCGTACACAAATTCATTTCCCTGAAAAACAGCATCATTTTTCAACCTGAAATCGTTGCTTAAATCGATAATTTTAGTGTTTTTGGAAAACTGATGCTGTTCCAAAAACTTTTTTGAATTTCCGTGACCCAAACATAAAAAAAGCACATCAATAGTCGGATTTATTTTGTCGGTAAATTTCATGTCAATTTGACCCAACAAATCCTGATGAACCGCATAAACAGCATTGCCGGCATTTGAAGTGCTGTACACAAAATCCAATGCAACTTTTGAATGGTTTACCAGCAACCGAATCAATTCGCCTGCGGTATAACCTGCGCCGCCAACAATACCTGCTTTAATCATAATTCTGAATTTACGCTGTGATAAATTTTTGTGGCGTTGCCCACTATTTTAATAAAACCTTTTGCTTCATCAGCGGTCCAGTCTTTATTGGTTTCTCCATACACCCCAAATTTCGATTTCATTAAATCGTGTTTGGACTCAATGCCATTGATACTGAAATGATAAGGTTTTAAAGTTACAAAAACTTCGCCGGATACCGTTTGTTGCGAATCGGTTAAAAAAGCTTCAATATTTCGCATTACCGGATCAAAATACTGGCCTTCATGCAACAACATTCCGTACCAATTTCCCAATTGTTCCTTCCAATATTGCTGCCATTTAGACAATACATGTTTTTCCAACGTATGGTGTGCTTTTATGGTAATTAAAGCAGCGGCGGCTTCAAAACCAACCCTTCCTTTGATTCCGATAATGGTATCGCCCACGTGGATGTCTCTTCCGATGGCATATTTTGAAGCGATTTCCTCTAATTTTAAAATATTATTTACGGGTGTATCAAATTCATTGTTAAAACCAACAAATTCCCCTTTTTCAAAATGAAGCGTCACTTCAACAGGTTCCGTTTTTTCCAATTGGCTCGGATAAGCGCTTTCCGGTAAAGATTTATCGGAAGTCAGCGTTTCCACGCCGCCAACACTGGTGCCCCAAATTCCTTTATTGATGGAATATTTTGCCTTTTCCCAAGAATATTCCACCCCTTGTTGTTTCAGGAATTCAATTTCTTCCTGACGAGACAGTTTTAAATCCCTAATTGGGGTAATGATTTCAATTTCCGGCGCCAAAATTTGAAAAATCATGTCAAATCGCACCTGGTCGTTTCCTGCTCCCGTGCTTCCGTGTGCCACGTATTTTGCCCCAATTTGCTTGGCATACTCAACCACTTCAATGGCCTGAAAAACCCTTTCGGCACTTACGGAAAGCGGATAGGTGTTGTTTTTTAAGATATTTCCAAAAACCATATATTTGATGGCTTTTTCGTAAAATTCTTCCAGAATATTTTTATTGGTATGGGAAAAAACCCCCAATTCATATGCTCTTTTTTCTACGGATTCCAATTCATTTTCTGAAAATCCGCCCGTATTCACCAATACGCTGTGCACTTCTAAATGCAATTCATTTTTTAAATATTTTACGCAAAACGAAGTGTCTAAACCTCCGCTGTATGCCAATACTACTTTTTCCATGATTTTATATTTTTTGTATTAAGTCCTATCCCCAACCCTTTCCTTCCCGATAGCTATCGGGAGAAAGGGAGTTTGATTTGGAATTAGAAAGATGTTTAAAATGTATAAACTTTAACTTTCAAACTGCGCACTAATCTTTTTTTTTTAGAAACAATGCTTGTTTAATTTTTTTCAATCGTGACAACACTTTTGAATCATACTTATGCTGTTTGGTGTTTTTTTCATGATTTGGATCATACAACATCCCGGTGCACAAGCACATTTTTCGATTGGTTCTTGTCAGGATATCGTAATTCTTACAAGTTTTACAGCCATCCCAAAAAGCTTCATCTGTTGTTAACTCCGAAAATGTAACCGGCTGATAACCCAATTCGTAATTAATTTTCATAACTGCCAGTCCGGTAGTGATTCCAAAAATTTTAGCATTTGGATACAGTTCTTTTGAATGTTCTAAAATCCGTTTCTTAATTTCTTTGGCCAATCCCTGATTTCTGAAATCTGGATGCACAATAAGTCCGGAATTCACCACAAATTCTTTATTGTCCCAAACCTCAATATAGCAAAAACCTGCAAATTCATCATTATGGCTTGCAATAACGGCGTGGCCCGTACTTATTTTTTTGATGATATATTCCGGAGTTCTTTCAGCAATACCGGTACCTCGAACCTTTGCAGATTCTTTGATGGTTTCACAAATTAATTCAGCAT
This sequence comes from Lutibacter sp., assembly GCA_030656195.1. GTDB lineage: Bacteria > Bacteroidota > Bacteroidia > Flavobacteriales > Flavobacteriaceae > Lutibacter. The sequence goes on along the minus strand of JAUSOJ010000184.1, from coordinate 6,113 downwards.
ATTTAATATGCGATTCATTAGCAATGACAATTTTCATTGGCTTAATTGTTAAATTTAGGATTGAAATTTTCTGTTTTTTCTAAAGGGGAAAACGAACGCATCATTTTCAAAAAGTCTATGCCCTCAAGGGGCGACGACGGGAAATAACACGAACAAGCATGCTGTCTGAGATTGATAAAATCAGATTTAAAAATGTTGTGATGTTAAAAAAGTTTTGCAAAATGGTAATTGTATAATGAAAATTAATAACTGCTTTTTAATAAGTAGAATTAGCGCGTACGGCGGCGTAAGCCGGAAAGGCGACTGGGTATTCTTGCAGTAATATTTGAATTGTATATTTTCATCGGTGCGAAATTAAATAAAAAATGTAAACAAAAAGAAACTTGTTATATAATTAACAAAAGTTTAAATTAAACGGTTCAAATTTAACAATTGGGTTTGTTTGATTTTAATGTCAATCTAAAAAAAATATGATTTTGCGCTATAGCACTCATTTTTTAACCGCAAAGCCAAAGTTTTAAACAAAGCTCACAAATGGCTAATATTTCTTTGTGCAACTTGGTGGCTCTCCGTGAAACTTAGTGTAACTATAAGCTATGACACAGAGATTCACAAAGCAAAAAACAAAGATTCACAGAGTTCTACGGTAAAAAAATTTAACTTATTCAATTTAACCGCAAGGGCCGCAAGGTTTTTTCGCTAGGAACGCAAAGCTGTAATAAAATTATTTGCATTTTGCGAATATAGCGCCCAATTTACGAGCATTGCGGTTAAACTGAGTATTTCAAATTCCTTAAATAATCTTGGTCATTGCGGTCATAGATTCCCTTAAATCGTACCCAACCAATTCAATTGCGTGGAACCTGATGGCTTCATTGATTTCTATCAATTCCTTGTTGTCAACCCCATTGTCTTTTCCTTCGCCATATTTTTTGCCGATCACGTCGGTATCAATTTTCTTCATAAAATCGGCCAATAAAGGTTTGCAGGCGTGGTCAAACAAATAGCAACCATATTCGGCGGTATCTGAAATAATTCTGTTCATTTCGAACAATTTTTTACGCGCGATGGTATTTGCAATTAAAGGCGTTTCGTGAAGCGATTCATAATAAGCCGACTCTTCTTTGATGCCGGATTCTGTCATCGTTTCAAAAGCCAATTCCACACCCGATTTCACAAATGCCACCATTAAAACCGCATTGTCAAAAAATTCCTGTTCGGTAATTTTCATACTTCCGGCTGCTGTTTTTTCGAAGGCAGTTTCTCCAGTCGCCGCTCTCCAGCTCAATAAATTTTTATCGTCATTTGCCCAGTCTTCCATCATGGTTTTAGAAAATTCGCCGCTCATAATATCATCCATATGTTTTTGGAACAGCGGACGCATAATTTCTTTCAATTCCTCTGAAAGTTTGAATGCCTTAACTTTCGCCGGATTCGACAAGCGATCCATCATATTGGTGATTCCTCCGTATTTTAAAGCTTCTGTAATCACTTCCCAACCATACTGAATCAGTTTTGAAGCATAGCCCGGATCAATACCTTTTTCTGTCATTTTATTGAAAGACAAAATAGAACCTGTTTGCAACAATCCGCATAAAATGGTTTGTTCTCCCATCAAATCCGATTTTACCTCAGCCACAAATGAAGAATGCAACACCCCGGCTTTATGTCCGCCCGTTGCCGCACAATACGCTTTTGCATAGTCGAAACCGTCGCCGTTTGGATCGTTTTCGGGATGCACCGCAATCAATGTCGGCACACCGAATCCGCGCTTGTATTCTTCGCGAACTTCAGAGCCGGGCGATTTTGGCGCCACCATAATTACCGTAATGTCTTTGCGGATTTGCATCCCTTCTTCCACAATATTGAATCCGTGGGAATAAGAAAGAATCGCGCCTTTTTTCATTAAAGGCATAATGGCCGAAACCACGCCGGTATGCTGTTTGTCGGGCGTTAAGTTGATCACCAAATCGGCTGCAGGAATCATTTCTTCATAAGTTCCCACCTTAAATTTGTTATCCGCCGTATTTTTATAGGACTGACGTTGTTCTTTGATTGCTTCCGGGCGCAAAGTATATGAAACATCCAATCCGGAATCTCTCATATTTAATCCTTGGTTAAGCCCTTGCGCGCCACAACCCACGATTACTATTTTCTTGCCTTCCAGTTTTTTTACGCCGTCTTCAAATTCTGAGGAATCCATAAATTCACAAATTCCCAATTGTTGTAATTGTAAACGTAAAGGAAGCGAGTTGAAATAATTTGCCATTTTTAATATGTTTATTTGTTTATTCGTTTAGTTGTTTATATGATTCGTTGAACTTCGGTCTTCTGACTTCGGTCTTCTGACTTTTCCCCTTCCGGGGCTATTTCTTTCAATACATCTGAAATCGCCATTCTTGGCCTTGAGATCGCAATGCGTCCGGAGCGGACAAATTGCATCAGACCGTAATGCTTTAATTTTTGATACATATTGTCGATATCTTCTTTTAATCCGGATGCTTCAATCACAAAATAACGTTCGGTGATTGCAATGATATGCGCTCTTCTGAATTTTAATTTATTCTGAATATTTTCATCATATAAATGCTCCGATGAAATTTTAAACAAGGCCGTTTCGTGATAAATGATTTCCTCTTCGGTATGAAAAAAAGCGCCAATCACTTCTATTTGCTTTTCCAGTTGCAGCACAACTTTACGAATCAACGTTTCAGTCACTATTACCACAAATGTAAATCGGTGCACATGCTCAATTTCCGATTCGGAAACGGTCATGCTTTCGATATTGATATGTCGTTTTAAAAATATGGCCGACAAACGGTTCAATATTCCTATATTATTTTCGGTATAAACCGATACGGTATAATTCTTTTTTTCTTCCATAACTAAGTCAATCTTATATCTGAAACACTTGCTCCTGTCGGTATCATCGGAAACACATTGCTTTCCGGTTCAATCACCACTTCCAAAAAATAAGCTTCTTTTGAATCTGTCATTTTTTTGATGGCATCGGCCAAATCTTCACGTTTTGAAACCCTGTTCGCTTCTATGCTGTAACCTTCCGCAATTTTCACAAAATCGGGATTTGTCATCACCGTTGAAGCATAACGACGGTCGAAAAACAATTCCTGCCACTGCCTTACCATTCCCAAAAAGCTGTTATTTAACACCACAATTTTTACGGCAGCTTTGGTTTGAAGGATGGTTCCCAATTCCTGAATGGTCATTTGATAACCGCCGTCACCAATAATGGCGATGACTTCACGATCTGGCGCGCCCATTTTTGCGCCGATGGCTGCCGGCAATGCAAATCCCATAGTTCCCAATCCGCCCGAAGTGATGTTGCTTCTGGTTTTGGTGAATTTCGCATAACGCCACGCAATCATTTGGTGCTGGCCAACATCGGATACAATTACCGCTTCACCTTTGGTTTCTTTATTGATTCCAGCCAAAACTTCACTCATAGTCAAGCCTTCTTTGGTCGGATTTAATTGATCGTTAATCACAACTTCCTTCTCAATTTCATACAATTTATGAAATTCTTTCATCCATTCGCTATGATTTCCTTTGTTTACAAATTGCATAACTTCAACCAAAGATTCTTTAACGGTTCCTAAAACAGCCACATCGGTTTTCACATTTTTATCCACTTCGGAAGGGTCAATTTCAAAATGAATAATTTTTGCCTGTTTGGCGTAGGTATTTAAATTTCCTGTAACACGGTCATCGAAACGCATGCCGATGGCGATCAACACATCACATTGGTTTGTCAATACATTTGGCCCATAATTTCCGTGCATTCCAACCATGCCCACATGCAAAGGATGGTCGGTTTCCAATGCCGACAAGCCCAAACCTGTGCACGCCGACGGAATGCCAGTTTTTTCTATAAAGTTTTTAAATTCATTTTCAGCACTGCCCAAAATCACGCCTTGCCCAAAAACAATCATTGGTTTTTTGGCAGCATTGATTAACACAGCGGCTTCTTTCACTTTTTCGATGTTCAATGTCGGAATTGCCTTGTAACTTCTGACTTTTACGCATTTGTTATACGAAAAGTCGAGTTCTCCAAATTGGGCATCTTTGGTGATGTCAATCAATACCGGACCTGGGCGGCCAGATTTTGCGATGTAAAATGCTTTCGCAAAAACCGCGGGAATTTCACTGGCCTTGGTGATTTGATAATTCCATTTTGTCACCGGCGTAGAAATCCCGATGATGTCCGTTTCCTGAAATGCATCCGAACCCAACAAATGAGAACCAACCTGACCGGTGATGCAAATCAAAGGCGTGGAATCAATTTGCGCATCGGCAATTCCGGTCACCAAATTGGTTGCACCGGGCCCGGAAGTTGCAAAAACAACCCCTACTTTTCCCGTTACGCGGGCAAAACCTTGCGCCGAATGTATGGCGCCTTGTTCATGGCGCGACAATACGTGGTGAAATTGCTCACGGTATTTGTACAATTCATCATAAACCGGCATAATGGCACCGCCCGGATAGCCGTAAGCCAAGGTTGATCCTTCTTCCAGCAAACATCTGATGACTGCTTCAGCCCCCGACATCTTTACCGATTTTACCGTATTTATTTCCTGAACTTCCTTTTTTAATGTCTCCATCGCTTTAAAATTTATCCGTTACACAGCCTTCCGAAGCCGTTGAAACGATTTTTGCATATTTGTACAATATTCCTTTTTTGTGTTTTGGCTCAGGCGCTGTCCATGCTGCTTTTCTCAAAGCCAGCTCCTCCTGAGATAATTTTACATTGATGGTTTTATTTTTGGCATCAATCACAATGATATCGCCATCTTTCACCAATGCAATTGTTCCGCCAGACTGTGCTTCAGGCGTGATATGGCCAACCACAAATCCGTGCGTTCCGCCCGAAAAACGCCCGTCTGTCACCAAAGCGACCGATTTCCCTAAACCTGCACCCATAATCATAGAAGTGGGTTTCAACATTTCCGGCATTCCGGGTCCGCCTCGTGGGCCGACATAACGTATCACCACCACATCGCCTTTTGATACTTTTCCTGCGCCAATGCCATCGTTCGCATTTTGTTCTCCATCAAAAACAACCGCTTTCCCTTCAAATAAATCCCCTTCATTTCCGCTTATTTTAGCCACAGACCCTTCCGTAGCCAGGTTTCCATACAGAATTTGAATGTTCCCCGACGATTTCAATGCTTTTTCGGTTGGATGAATAACGTGTTGGTCTTCTTCAAAACTTAATGGGGTCACATTGGCCAAATTTTCAGCAATTGTTTTTCCGGTAACGGTCATACAATCGCCGTGCAACAAGCCTTTTTCCAGCAAATATTTCATTACGGCAGGCGTTCCGCCAACTCCGTGCACGTCTTCCATTAAATATTCACCGCTTGGTTTTAAATCGGCAATCACCGGCGTTCTGTCGCTTACCCGTTGAAAATCTTCCAAGGTAAAATCGATATCCGCCGCGTGTGCAATCGCCAAATAGTGCAACACAGCATTGGTTGATCCACCCAAGGCATTTACCAAAGCCACCGCATTTTCCAACGATTTTTTGGTAATAATGTCCAATGGTTTTAAATCGAGTTCCAATAAATTTTTAATGGCGGATGCAATTCTTTCCGTTTCCGTTTCTTTTTCCTCGTTTACTGCAGGAATGGAGGAATTGTAAGGCAACGCAAAACCCAAAGCTTCTATGGAAGAAGACATCGTATTGGCCGTGTACATGCCGCCGCAGGCACCTGCGCCCGGAATTGCATTTTTTATAATTTCCCTAAAATCTTCTTCTGAAATCACACCGGCAATTTTTTGTCCGAGTGCCTCAAAAGCAGAAACGATATTTAATTTTTTTCCTTGGTATCTTCCTGAAGCGATTGTTCCGCCGTACACCATTAACGATGGCCGGTTCAACCGCAACATCGCCATAATGGCGCCCGGCATATTTTTATCGCAACCAACAACAGTCACCAAAGCATCGTAACTTTGGGCATTCATCACCACTTCAATAGAATCGGCAATAATATCGCGCGAAGGCAGGGAATAATTCATTCCCGATGTTCCCATAGAAATCCCGTCGCTTACGCCGATGGTGTTAAACACGAGTCCGACCTGATTTTTTTTATTGA
>JAUSOJ010000181.1 GCA_030656195.1 Lutibacter sp. | reverse complement strand
TGAAAAAACAAATATCAAAAGAAATCATCAAATGAAAAATATTATTATACCAATCATACTGGTCATGTTTGGCGTTACAACAGTTTATTCGCAATCGGTTGTAATAAAAGGGAAAATTGTGTCGGAAGAAACGAATAATCCCGTAGAATATGCAACCATTAAAATGCTAAAAAATAAATTAGTGGCCGTTTCCAATGCACATGGTGAATTTTCAATTCAGGCGGAAAACGGCGATAAAGCAGAAATTTCACACATCAGTTTTAAAACCGTTGTTGTGGTACTTCAAAATGAAATGCTTGTAAAAATGCAATCGGCTCAAATAGATTTAAGTGAAATTATTGTGGATGCAAATCCGTTGCGAGATATTTCTCAATCTGTTATCATCAATGATATCGAAAAAAGAGTCAGCCAGCCAAGAAGCGTCGGACATTTATTTAGAGACATTCCCGGTTTTGCTATTATAAAACGCGGTGCTTATGCCTCGGAACCGGTATTCCGTTCTTTTAAATATGAGCAGTTAAACGTTCAATATGATGGCGGAATGAAAATCCACAATGCTTGTCCGAGCCGCATGGATCCAATCACAACACACGTAATTCCTGAGGAAATTGAAAAAATTGAAATTGTAAAAGGACCTTTTACAGTTCGGTTCGGACAAAATTTTGGCGGAATTATCAATCTAGTTTCTAAAAATCCATCAAAAAACGAACTCGGTTTCCACGGAAGTGTTGAAGGCGGTTATGAAACAAATGGCGGTAATTTGGTAAGCGGCGCTTCATTGGTTTATGTAGCCAAGAAATTTGATGTACAGTTGAATGGTTCTTACCGTGATTTTGGAGATTATACCGACGGAAATGGCGATGAGGTGCAATCATCCTTCAGAACAACAGATTATTCGGTTAAAGTTGGCGTAAATCCAACCGATAACCAACGATTGCAATTTAGTTGGAGACAATCTTTTGCGAGGGATATTGACCATGCCGGTTTGCCGATGGATTCTCCTTTCGATGATAGTTTGTTGGCTGGAATAGATTATAAATTCGACAATATTTCTGAAAAAATAAACAGTTTTACTTTTAAAGTATTTTACTCGTATGTTGATCATTTAATGACCAATGAAAATCGTCCGAGTTTTATGGCAACCGAATCAAAATCGCCTGTTGAATCTTTTTCTTACGGCGGTAAAGCTGAAATGGTATTTAATACTTCCAACAATTCGAAATTGTTTGCCGGCGTTGATGCCAATTTGCTGAACAGAAAAGGAGACAGAACGCGCATTGTAAAAATGATGAACGGCAATGTGTTGCCAATGCCAATGACTTTTACGGATAAAGTTTGGCAGGACGCCGATTTAAATGATATTGGTGTTTTTGCGGAAGAAAAAATTAAAATTACCGATTACACTACAATCACCGCTGGCGTTAGAGCCGATTTTATTTCGGCAAAGCTCAATGATCCTGCACCCGATTTTGAAGCGTTGTATGGCGGCGAAATTAAAGACGAATCGGAAGTGAATATCGGTGGAAATGCTTCCGTAAAATATCAAAAAAACGGATTTCAAACGCAATTTGCCGTTGGAAGGGGAATTAGAACAGCATCAATGACCGAACGTTTTATCAATCATTTTAATGTTGGCGAGGATCCTTATGAATATGTTGGAAACCCAAATTTGAAACCCGAAATTAATTACCAGGTTGAACTATCTGTTTCGAAGAAATTTGAATCTTTTGAAGTTGGCGCTTCGGTATTTCATTCGTTTTTGGAAGACTATATTTATGGCGTGGTTAACACCAATATTCCAAGAAAATTTATGCCAGCAACGCCACCGGTTTATGCCAAACAATTTGTCAATATTGATAAAGCCTCACAAACCGGATTTGAGTTTAATGTTAATGTTCACGCAACAGAAAAACTATCATTTACTTCTGAATTTTCCTATACACGTGCCCAAAATGAAGATTTGGACGAGCCTTTGGCGCAAATTCCGCCTTTAATGGCAAATTTAGGAGTGAAGTTTGAAGAAAATAAATTTTGGGTTGCGTTAAATTCAAGGTTGGTGGCAAAACAAGACCGCGTTTCTGCTTCATTTATGGAAGAAGAAACACCAGGTTTCGGTACCATGGATTTAAGAGCAGGAATTACGGCGTTCAACAATTTTTCAATCGGATTTGCGGTTTTGAATATTTTTGACAAGGCTTATTATGAACATTTAAATTTTTCTTATCAAAATTCAAATACATCAGCAGGGCGTATTTACGAAACTGGCAGAAATTTTACTGCCTATCTCAAGTATAAGTTTTAAATCATAAACTTTACTTATTTGTTTGTTTGGAACCACGGAAAATTCGTTTTTCGTGGTTTTTTTATGGATTTATTTTATTAAATTGCAGGGTATCATCTAACACACTTCCCATTATGAAAATCACCTTTCTAGGCCACTCAAGTTTAAGTATCGAAACAAAAGACAAAACACTTTTAATTGACCCTTTTATTTCTGGAAATGAATTGGCAAAAAACATTGACATCAATAAATTACAGGCCGATTACATTTTAATCACCCACGCACATCAGGATCATATTTTAGATGTTGAAGCCATCGCAAAACGCACCAAAGCCACAGTCATTTCCAATTTTGAAATAGTCACTTATTTTGAAAGCAAAGGAATTAAAGGGCATCCAATGAACCACGGCGGAAAATGGAAATTCGATTTTGGAACGGTGCATTATACAAATGCTGTTCATTCCAGTTCTTTTCCCGATGGAAGTTATGGCGGACAACCGGGTGGTTTTGTTATAGAAACCAGCCATCACCGAATCTATATTTCCGGTGATACCGCTTTAACGTACGATATGAAATTAATTCCCCAAGTAATTGGGGAGCTCGATTTGGCGATTTTGCCGATAGGCGATAATTTCACGATGGGTTTGGATGAAGCGATTATAGCAACCAAGTTTTTGGGCTGCAATAAAGTGCTGGGCGTTCATTTTGACACTTTCGAGCCAATAAAAATAAATCATAAAAAAGCATTTGAAAAGTTTGCCAAAGCAAAAAAAGAGTTGATTATGCTTGAAATTGGCGCCAGTCTAAAATTATAGAGAAACAAATTACAGTGCTAATTTTTTTCTATGGCGGCACTTTTTTGTTGGTTCAGAAGCCACTCTTTTCTTAGATCTTCAGAAAGCAATCCAGAGCCGTCGTGTTTCCAGCCCGGCGGTTTTATGAAATAACCAAGTTTGTTTGCCAAAGAAGTTTTTGCTGAAAAGGCATCTTTAAAAACGTCAATCCATTCGTGAAATGCGATTTTTACAGGATTGTAGGTATTGATGTTTGAATGCAATCCGTAAACAACTTTTTCTTCTTTTAATTCGGGTTGAAAAGTGCCAAATATTCTGTCCCAAATAATGAGAATTCCCGCATAATTTCTGTCCAAATACAACGGATTTGAACCGTGGTGAACCCTGTGATGTGATGGCGTGTTGAAAACAGCTTCAAACCAACGGGGCATTTTGTCAATCAATTCGGTATGAATCCAATACTGGTAAATTAAACTGACAGCCATCTGCGTGAAAATCATTAAAGGATGAAAACCAAATAATGGCAAAGCCAGATAAAAAACAAAACTAAAGAATCCTCCGGTCCAGGTTTGGCGTAAAGCGGTACTTAAATTATATTTCTGTGAAGAATGGTGAATGATGTGCGATGCCCAAAAAAACCGACTTTCGTGTCCGATTCTGTGAAACCAATAATAACAAAAATCGTCGGCAAACAAAATCAACAACCAGGCCCACCAAGTAAATGGAATGGTGGCCAGTCTAAAATTTTCGTATAAAAAAGTGATCACAAAAACCACGATCAATTTGCTCAACAAATTAACCAAAACATTGCCAACACCCATTGTCAAAGAAGCAAAAGTATCTTTAATGTTGTAGCCTTCAGGATTTTTTTTGAAAATGGCAATGCCTTCAACAATCACCGTTACGATAAAAAAAGGAATCGCGTAATAAATCAAATTTGGTATTTGAGGCAGTTCCATAAAACAGTTTTAATTTCTTATGCCAATATAAAATAAATTTTCAAATTTTGTATCTTTCGCGTTTAATAAAATAATGAAGGCATTTTTTCAAAAATATTTTTTAAATTTTAAACAGGCAAGCGGCACCTCACGAGGTGTTTTACGCACCAAGGAAACCTATTTTTTAAAAGTGGTTGATGGCGATAAAGTTGGGTTTGGTGAATGCGCGGTTTTTAAAGGATTAAGTGCCGACGACAGGCCCGATTATGAAGAAAAATTGGCCTGGCTTTGCGAAAATATCAATAAAAATATTGATGGATTACTTGCCGAACTTATTGAATTTCCATCCATTCAATTCGGATTGGAACAGGCATTTTTATCAATTAAAAGTGAAAATCCTTTTACATTGTTTCCTTCTAAATTTACCAAATCTGAAGATGCCATAAAAATAAACGGCTTGATTTGGATGGGAACGGAAGCTTTTATGAAACAGCAAATTTCTGAAAAAATTAAAGCGGGTTTTTCAACCTTAAAATTGAAAATAGGCGCCATCGATTTTGAAACGGAAATTTCTTTGTTGAAAAGCATCAGAAATGAATTTTCATCAGAAGAAATTGAACTGAGAGTTGATGCAAACGGCGGATTTCTTCCGTCAGAAGCATTGGAAAAATTAAAAAGATTGTCCGATTTGAAAATTCATTCTATTGAACAGCCCATAAAACAGGGGCAAATTGATGAAATGGCCCAATTATGCGCAAAAACACCCATTCCAATTGCGTTGGATGAAGAATTAATAGGCGTTTTTAATGTAACAGAAAAGCAGAAAAGGCTACAAACAATAAAGCCGCAATATATTATTCTGAAACCCAGTTTGGTGGGCGGATTTAAAGGAAGCGAAGAATGGATTCAACTTGCTTCAACACAACATATCGGCTGGTGGATTACCTCGGCGCTTGAAAGCAATGTTGGTTTAAACGCCATTGCGCAGTGGACATACACCTTAAAAAACAACATGCCGCAAGGATTGGGAACAGGAAGTTTGTTTACCAATAATTTCGAAAGTCCGCTACAGGTAAAAGGAGAACATTTGCATTACCGCAACAAAATTAAATGGAACGTTAAATTATAAAAATGAAATTTATACAACAAGCTTATAAGGGTGATAATGCGTGGACGGCCTACTTATTCACTTTAATGTTACTTTTTTTTGGTTGGCAAATTGTGGGAATCATTCCTATTTCGGTAGTTGCCTTTATGTATGCTGGCGATATGGAAACTTTTATGCTGTCTGCCGGCAAAAATTTTTCCGATTTAGGCATTAATGCAAATTTGTATCTTTTATTGGTGATCGCTACTTTTTTATTCGGATTGTTGTCCTTGTTTTTAGGAATAAAATTTATTCATAAAAGAAAAATAGTGACTTTAATTACCAGCAGGGAAAAAGTAGATTGGGGACGATTTTTTTACGCGTTTATTGTTTGGGGAATTGTGGGATTATTTATGGTGGCTATTGGCTATTTTATGGCGCCTGAAGATTATGTTTGGAATTTTAAACCCATTCCGTTTTTCATCTTATTGCTGATATCTTTCTTGTTTTTGCCCATCCAAACCAGTATGGAAGAATTGTTGTTTCGCGGATATTTAATGCAGGGATTTGGAACCTGGTTTAAAAATTCTTTTGTGGCGCTCATGTTGACTTCCGTAATATTTGGTTTGTTGCACGGTTTAAATCCGGAAGTGGAAAAATTGGGCTGGTTTATTATGGTGTATTATATTGGAACAGGTTTGGTGCTGGGAATTTTCACTTTGATGGATGAAGGCACCGAATTGGCTTTGGGTTTTCATGCGGCAAACAATGTTGTTGCAGCGGTTTTGGTCACCACAAACTGGACTGTTTTTCAGACCGATGCTTTATTGGTGGATATTTCTGAACCTTCTATTGATTATGAAATGTTTGTGCCGGTATTTATTTTGTATCCATTAATTTTGTTGTTGTTTTCCAAAAAATATGGATGGGCCAACTGGAAAGAAAAATTGTTTGGCCACGTGTTTAAACCGATAGAATTTAAGGAAGATGAGTTTATTGCGGGAAAAAGTTAAAAAGCCCCCTAACCCCCGAAGGGGGACAGAGCGTTAAGAAAATGTTCAGTGAACATTTTTAGCGATTGGGCCAGCTGGCGTGTTGGCGGTTAATAGTTAAAAGTTTGAATCAACAAATACACAAATATACAATTACACGATTAAACCATTGATAAAAAATCCATTTCATAGTGCATTTAAATTACAAGGAAAATCATTTCAAACTGTAAATGAACTGATCGATTTTTCCAAGGAAATTTCTGTGGAAGTGGCTGATTTTTTAACGGATTGGTTTGATGCGAAATCTTTTGTTGAAGTGAAAACTTCAGGTTCAACCGGAAATCCAAAAATTATCCAGCTTCAAAAAAAACAGATGATTAACAGCGCCAAAGCTACGGGTGACTATTTTAATTTACCCGAAAACACTACGGCATTGTTGTGTATGTCGCCAAATTATATTGCTGGGAAAATGATGCTGGTAAGAGCGCTTACCTTGGGCTGGCATTTGGATATTTTGGAACCAACTTCAAATCCGCTAAAAAACAGTCATAAAAACTACGATTTTTCGGCAATGGTTCCTATGCAATTGCACAATTCATTGTCTGATATCCATAAAATAAAAAAACTGATAGTTGGTGGCGGAACAGTCTCAAATGAATTGTTAAGCAAAATTCAGGAAGTAAAAACCGAAATTTTTGCCACATACGGAATGACGGAAACCATTACGCATATCGCCGTTAAAAGAATGAACGTCATTGCGGGCGGAGTGAAGCAAACTCAGTATAAAATACTTCCAAACATTCACATTTCTGTCGATCACAGAGGTTGTCTGGTGATTGATGCGCCAACAATTTCAGAAGAAAAAGTGGTTACCAACGATTTGGTTGAACTCATTTCTTCAACAGAATTTAAATGGCTGGGAAGAATTGATAATGTGATAAATTCAGGCGGCATAAAGTTAATTCCCGAACAGATTGAAGAAAAATTAGCTGAAATAATTGAAAATCGGTTTTTTGTTGCAGGAAAAAAGGATGAAATTCTCGGCGAGAAACTTATTTTAATTGTTGAAGGAATTAAGAATGAAGTTCTGCTAAATAAAATACAGCAGTTAAAATCACTTTTAACTTATGAAATTCCAAAAGAAATTTATTTTTTAGAAAAATTTACAGAAACACAAACCAACAAAATCGACAGGGCAAAAACCTTGGGGTTTTTAGACAAAGGCTAATAAACTCCAATCTTCTGTCTTCGGTCCTACCTCCGGCAGGCAAGCTTCGGTCTTCGGACTTCCGTCTTACGCATTCGGTCTTCGGACTTCCGTCTTCCGTCTTCTGACTTTAAAAATACTTACTGAAAATTTTAACCAAAACCAGCACTTTTATTCCTATCAAACCTGAATAAAACCAGATTGGTGTTTTAGCGGTTTCTTTCAATTCATAATAAGCCAATTTGATGTCCATGGGCATTTTTGGCAATTCAAAAGTATGGTTGCAATTTGTGCAAACGGAAGATCCCAATTTTCCGCCTGATAAAAAAGGAATGTGAAAAAGGTGTTTGTAAACGCCTGTGACACTCACTTTTGTGGTATTTTTTGAAAGACAATTCGGACAAACAATTTCTTGATGTATTTCTTGTTTTAATTCCGAAGATTTTTTGCCAAATAGTTGCATCATCAATTCATTTCCATTGAGTGATACACGTTTTGAACATCATCATCGTCTTCCAAACGCTCCAATAATTTTTCAACATCGGCTTGCTCTTCTTCAGAAAGCTTGGTGGTGGTTGTTGGAATTCTTTCAAAACCTGACGAAAGAATTTCAATATTATTTTCTTCCAAATATTTTTGGATGGCTCCAAATTGATCAAAAGGCGCATAAATCAAAATTCCTTCTTCGTCTTCAAAAACTTCTTCCACATTAAAGTCGATCAATTCCAATTCAAATTCTTCCAAATCCATTTTAAGGTCTTCAGCTTTTATCAGGAAATTACAAGTATGGTCGAACATAAAAACAACCGAACCTGAAGTCCCGAAGTTTCCGTTGCATTTGTTAAAAGCCGCTCTTACGTTGGCAACAGTCCGGTTATTATTGTCGGTGGCAGTTTCAATAACGAGTGCAATTCCGTGCGGTGCGTAGCCTTCAAACAGTACTTCTTTATAGTTGGCAGTGTCTTTATCGGTTGCTTTTTTAATGGCGCGCTCAACATTGTCTTTCGGCATATTGGCTGCCTTGGCGTTTTGGATAACTGCTCTTAAACGTGAATTGGCTTCCGGATTTGGCCCGCCTTCTTTTACCGCCATCACAATATCTTTACCAATTCTGGTAAAAGTTTTCGCCATCGCCGACCAGCGTTTCATTTTTCTTCCTTTTCTGAATTCGAAGGCTCTTCCCATACTGTTTTCTATATTTTTATGTGCTGCAAATGTAATTATTACAAAAGGTATTTACAATTATTTTAAACCTGAATTACCCCTAAATTGAATTGTTTTTCAATGGGTGCGTGATTTGCTGCTTCTATGCCCATGCCAATCCATTTTCTGGTGTCTAGCGGATTGATGACACCATCGGTCCATAAATGCGCCGCTGCATAATAGGGCGAAGTTTGCGTATCATATTTTTGCTGAATGTGTTCCAGTATTTTTTGTTCTTTTTCTTTGGTGATTTCTTCTCCTTTATTTTTTAGGGAAGCCGTTTCAATTTGCAACAACACTTTTGAAGCCTGCTCGCCGCCCATCACTGCCAATCGGGCAGAAGGCCAAGCCACAATTAGTCGCGGATCATAAGCTTTGCCGCACATGGCGTAATTTCCTGCGCCGTATGAATTTCCTATCACCACCGTAAATTTTGGAACAACAGAATTGCTCACCGCATTTACCATTTTGGCGCCGTCTTTTATAATGCCGCCGTGTTCGCTTTTGCTGCCAACCATAAATCCGGTAACATCTTGTAAAAACACCAGCGGAATTTTTTTCTGATTGCAGTTTGCGATAAATCGCGTTGCTTTATCCGCAGAATCGGAATAGATGACGCCGCCAAATTGCATTTCTTTGTTGGCGTTTTTAACCACTTTTCGCTGATTTGCAACAATGCCAACCGCCCAGCCGTCAATGCGAGCATAGCCGCAAATGATGGTTTTCCCGTATTCTTTTTTATATTCCTCAATTTCTGAATTGTCGGTCAACCGTTTAATGATTTCCAGCATATCGTATTGATCGGTTCTTGTGGCAGGTAAAATACCGAAGATTTCTTCCGGTTTTTCAATCGGATTTACAGGTTTAATTCTGTTAAAACCAGCTTTGTCATAATCGCCAATTTTATCAATAATATTTTTTATTTTATCCAAAGCATCGTGGTCATCGGTTGCTTTATAATCGGTTACGCCGCTAATTTCGCTATGCGTTGTTGCGCCACCCAAAGTTTCGTTGTCAATATTTTCACCAATGGCAGCTTTCACCAAATAACTTCCGGCCAAAAAGATGCTTCCGGTTTTATCAACAATAATGGTTTCATCGCTCATAATGGGCAAATAGGCACCACCGGCAACGCAACTTCCCATCACTGCCGAAATTTGGGTAATGCCCATACTGCTCATCACGGCATTGTTTCTAAAAATTCTTCCGAAGTGTTCTTTATCTGGAAAAATTTCGTCTTGCATAGGCAAATAAACACCTGCGCTGTCTACCAAATATATAATTGGCAATCTGTTTTCCATGGAAATTTCCTGGGCACGCAGATTCTTTTTTCCCGTGATTGGAAACCAGGCTCCGGCTTTTACGGTAGCGTCATTGGCCACTACAATGCATTGTTTTCCTTTGATATAGCCAATTTTAACGATAACGCCGCCCGACGGACAACCGCCGTGTTCTTCGTACATTCCGTCACCAACCAAAGCGCCAATTTCTATGGAATCGCTTTTGGCGTCGAAAAGATACTCAATGCGTTCTCTTGCCGTTAATTTTCCGTTGTCTTTGTGTTTCTCGGTTCTTTTTTCACCGCCGCCTTTATAAACATTTACCAGTTTTTTTTTCAGTGCCGCTAGTTGAAGTTTGTTGAAATCTTCGTTTTTATTGAAGTTGATGTCCATGTTGTTTAATCTTTTCAAGATGCGCTAAAGTACAAAATGTATGTGAAACCGCATTAATTAAATACCTTGATAATAAATACCCAGGTAATTAAAAAAATAGATTGTATATTTGCACTTTAAATTAAATTCAAGAAACAAAAAATGAAAAAAAACATTGTAACAATTGGCGGAAGTTCAAGTAAACATTCAATCAATAAAAGGTTCGCAGAATATGCAGGCGGATTGTTAAAAAATGCGACATTGACAAAAGTGGATTTGAATGATTTTGACATTCCGTTATTTTCTGTGGATGTTGAAAAGGAGCAAGGATTTTCAAAGGATTTGTTGGCATTGAACGAAATTATTGAAAAAGCGGACGGATTTGTAATCTCGTTGGCCGAACATAATGGCGCCTATTCCACTGCTTTTAAAAATGTTTTTGACTGGCTGTCGAGAATCAATGGCAAGGTTTGGCGAAATAAGCCAATGTTGTTGTTAAGTGCTTCTACGGGTATTCGTGGGGGAAAAACTGTTTTGGATATTGCGTTGGGCAAATTTCCTTTTATGGGTGGTAATATTATTGAAAGTATGCCTTTTCCATCATTTAATGAAAATTTTAAAGATGGTGAAATCGTGAATGCTGAATTGAAGGAAAAACTGGATGGATTGGTTGATAAATTCAAAAAAGCCTTTTAGCGATGGGAGATATTTCAAAAGACATCAATTCTAAGTTTCCAAATGAACGCACAAAAGCGCTGATAAACATAAAATTTACAGCAAATTGGCTTAATACTGTTGGCAATGAATTTTTAAATCCATTTAAAATAACCAATCAGCAGTACAATATTTTAAGAATTTTAAAAGGAGCAAATGATGCGGTAACGGTGAATACCGTAAAGGAAAGAATGATTGAAAAGTCGCCAAACGCAACGAGACTTATGGATAAATTGTGCGATAAAGGCTTGTTGGAAAGAACCCGTTGCGAAAACGACAGAAGGGTGGTGTATGTAAAAATTTCAGAAAAGGGATTAAAATTATTGGACAAAATTAATATTGATGAGCTTGGCAATCCTATGAATACAATTTCAGAAGAAGAAGCAAAAACATTGAATGAAATTCTAGATAAAATCAGATAAAATGAAACGAGCATAACAAATTTTGATACACGAAGGAATGATTAATGGAAAACCAGCCGGTAGGCAGGCAGGCAGCAGCTGTTAACGCTAAAAAATAAAATTTAAACAGATGAAACGAGCCATAACAAATTTTGATACACGAATGAATGATTATTGGCGAACAGCATCTGTACCAATAGAAAATAAAAGATAAACAGATGAAAAAAATAATTTACAAATCAGCAAATAGAGGCAAAGCCAATTACGGATGGTTAGACGCAAACTATTCCTTTAGTTTTGCAAATTATTATGACCCGGAAAAAGTGAATTTTGGAGCTTTAAGGGTGTTGAACAATGATACCATTCAGGGCGGAATGGGTTTTGGAGCGCATCCGCATGACAATATGGAAATTATCACCATTCCATTAACGGGCGCTCTAAAACATAAAGATTCTATGGGCAATAAATGGATTGCCATTGAAGCCGGTGAAGTTCAGGTAATGTCGGCCGGAAGCGGTTTGCAACATTCTGAAATGAACAATTCGCCAAATGAAGAAATAGAATTGTTTCAAATTTGGATTTTTCCTGATAAAAATGGTGTGGAACCCAGGTACGACCAACAAAAATTTGACGCTTCAGAAAGAAAAAACAAACTTCAAATCTTGGTTTCTTCTATGGATGGCGATGTCAAAAATTCGTTGAAAATCCATCAGGATGCGCTGATTTCAAGAATTGAT
>JAUSOJ010000159.1 GCA_030656195.1 Lutibacter sp. | reverse complement strand
TTTAAAAGGCAATAAACCAAAAGGAGCAAGTTTATTGGTGGCATCGAGCAGATATGTTTTGTTGTCAATAGTTACTTTTGCAATTATATAATTAAAATCGGTTATTACGGGATGCAGTTTGGTTGGAAAACCATTTTCACGGGTAGAAAGTAATATGAGTTCACCTTTTAAACCGGCAGCTTTAAGCGCATTAATTAATGAAATGTTAATTTCACCAACGTTACCAACCTTATTTTCAAATGCTTCCTTTAGATTAATATTCCCAAATATTCCATATTTATTATTCCAAGTAAAATGATCTTGGATAAAGCTGTAAACTGCTTTCGCTTTTTCTAAATCCGAATTTAACAGCTTTATTTCAGTGGGCAATTTATCTATAAATAATTTGTTTTTTTTAAATTGTCCTCCAATATTTTTATCGGTTTTAAATTCTCTATCAACGGCTTCCCAGGTTGTGGTGTATTTTTCTTTGGAGCCATCAAACCATAAAAATTCTGATAATTCAAATTTAATTTTTGAAATAAAATTTTCCTTGTCGGTCATATATTCTTCAACTTCAAAAGCAGGAATGTTTTCCATAACATATGTAACTTCTTCACAATTAGCGCTGCCTGCGTTACCAGGAATGCTAAAACAATCCTTTTTGATTGTTGAAGAATTTGTTTTTAATTTCAAATAACCATTCAGTTTTCTGTTGTAGAAGTAATTTCCAGGTATGGAAGCTTTATATTGACTGAATATTTTTGGGATGTCCGATTGAAATTCCCAACCGGTCAGGTTAAATTTAAATGGCGTTTCTAAAGTATATTCAACTTCAATAATGCTGCCTTCTTTTAAATTAGGCATCGTAAATTTTACTTCTTTCCAATTCTCACTTACTTTTTCTTCAAATATTTCTGATTTTGACAAAAAAGTTTTATTTAAATGATTATGAGTAATTGCCTTAATTTCATCTACACTTTCAAAACCTGTTTTATTGTTATAAAGTCGAATTGAGAAAGAGGCATGTTTATAACCTTCTCTATTAAAAATCTTAATTTTTTTATAATGTTTTGTGCTAATTATAACCTTATCGCTTTTAATCTTGAAAACAGTATGGCCAGATTCATACAAAACTAACGCATTTGCTACAGTATCAAGATTGTATGTTTTAAGATTTAATTCTTCATTTTTGAGTACGCCAAATGTATACTCAGTATTTTTCTGAGAATAAGAATTAATAGTAATAAATGATAATAAAAGGATTGCAATTTTTTTCATAGCGGATTGTATTTTAATAGAATTTATTTTTCAAAAGCGGATAAGTTTTTCGACGTTGTTTTTTTGAAGGTATTGTTTGATAATAACTCTGTTAAGGATAGAATTTTCCATAGGTGAAATCATACATCTCAGAATTTCAATATTATTTAGCTGGTAACCTAAATTGGTGAAGCAAAATCCTTTAAGTTCGTTGTTCTCAATTAACACTACCGATTTTTCGCCCAAATTTCTTCCTTTGTCAACCACCACCATATTGGCGTTGCTGAATGAAATTTGTGCAAAATTATTTTTAGATGATGTATTATATTTTGGCTGATTGATTTTTAGTTCTTCGGCATATTTTAGCTCTGCAATCAATTGGTTTCCTGTTTCTTCATAGCTTACTGAAATAACTTCGGTTTGTAAAAGCATGGCTCTTTTTGAGGTTCTTAAAAACAGTTGATTTACCGCTTTTTTTATGCTTTTTCCTTTCCCGATATAAAGAATGTTGGTGCTGCTGTGAATATAAAAAACGCCTGTTTTTGAAGGCAATTCTTCAATCATGGAAAGCAGTTTAGGTGCCAATGATCTGCTGTTTTCTTTAACTGCAGCCTCTTTTAGGATTTCTTTGTAAGAATCTTTGTTCAGCAAAAGTTTAAAAAGAAGTACCGTTGCAAGTGCATCTCCATCGGCTCTGTGACGGCCGGATAACGGAATTCCAAGTGTTTTGCATAAATTTCCCAGCTTATAGGAATTTAAATCGGGAATTAATTTTTGGCTTAATTCAACCGTGCACAATGTTTTACGTTCGAATTCAAATCCCAATCTTCTAAACTCGGTAGTTAAAATTCTGTTGTCAAAACTCGCATTGTGGGCCACTAAAACGCAATCCGCAGTAATTTCAACAATGCGTTTTGCAATCTCATAAAATTTAGGTGCATTTTTTAACATTCCAGAATTGATGCCGGTTAAGTTGACCACAAAAGGCTGAATTTCCCTTTCAGGATTTACCAAACTTATAAATTGGTCAACAATTTCATGTCCGTCAAATTTATAAATGGCGATTTCCGTAATGCCTTCTTCATTATATTTACCGCCTGTGGTTTCTATGTCGAGTATTGCGTACATTAATTATAATTTCGTGATCCAAAAATAGCGCTTCCAACCCTAATCATGGTACTTCCTTCTTCAATGGCAATTTTGTAGTCGCCGCTCATTCCCATGGATAAAATGGTGGAATTTACATTAAACGATTGATATTTTTGAAGAGAATCAAAAAAGTTTTTAAGGTTTTTAAATTCAGACCTGATTATCTCAATATCATCTGTAAAACTGGCCATTCCCATCAATCCTGTAATGTTTATGTTTTTCAGGTTTTTTAATTCTTCTGATTTTAGCAGTTGTTCGGCTTCAGTAAAAGACAACCCGAATTTAGTTTCTTCACTGGCTATTTTAATTTCAAGCAAGCAATTGATAATCCGCTTGTGTTTTAATGCCTGTTTGTTTATTTCTGCAAGCGTTTTAAAACTGTCTACTCCGTGAATTAAATGCACAAAATGCGCCATATATTTCACTTTGTTGCTTTGTAAATGGCCAATCATATGCCATTCAATATCTTTAGGCAAGATATCGAATTTTTCAGCCATTTCCTGAATTTTATTTTCACCAAAAGCCCTTTGTCCAGCCTGATAGGCTTCCAAAATGGAAGTGACAGGCTGGGTTTTAGAGACCGCGATTAGCGTAACATTTTCAGGTATTGTTTTTGAAATGCTATTTAAATTATTTTGTATGCTCACTAATTAATTTAATTTATTGATTACCAGACCCGAACGTAATTTTGGTTCAAACCAGGTTACTTTTGGCGGCATAATGTTGCCGGTATCGGCGATATTCATCAACTGATTCATACTTACAGGAAATAATGCAAAAGCCACAGCCATTTCACCGCTGTCAACACGTTTGCTTAATTCCGATAAACCTCTAATGCCTCCAACAAAATCAATTCGGGTATCAGTTCTTAAATTGATGATATTAAGAATTGGTTCCAATACATATTTTGATAAAACACTCACATCCAAGCTGTCGATAGGATTGTCATCGTTGTAAGTAGGCTTTTTCGCAGTTAAACCATACCATTTTCCGTCTAAATACATAGAAAAATCATGGAGTTTTTCAGGTTTTACAATGGAACCGCTAATTTGCGTAATGCCAAAATTTTCATCGATTTTAGCTAAAAATTCTGCAGTGTTTAATCCATTTAAATCTTTCACAACACGATTGTAATCAATGATTTGCAATTGATTATCCGGAAAATGAACCGCCATAAAATAATTATAAGGTTCATCACCGGTATGATTTGGATTTTGAGCACTAAATTCGGCGCTCATTCCAGCAGCTGCAGCAGTTCTATGATGTCCGTCGGCCACATAAGTGCAAGGAACTTTTTCTTTAAAAAGTTTTTCCAACGTTTTATTGGTTTCAGCATCTTTAATAACCCAAAAATGGTGTCCAAAACCGTCTTCAGCAGTAAAATCGTATTCAGGATTTTTACTTGTCACGATATCATTAACAATGGCATCAATTTCAGAAACAGCACGATAGGTAAAAAATACAGGCTCAATATTGGCTTTCAAATATCTTGTAAGCACTTTACGGTCTTCTTCTTTATCGGGACGTGTTAATTCGTGTTTTTTAATTTTTCCATTGATGTAATCTTCACAAGCGGCTTCACCAACAATGCCATATTGCGTTTTTCCATTCATGGTTTGGGCATAAATATAATAATGCGCTTCAGTATCTTGGACTAAAAATCCTTTTTCCTGAAAAGCTTCAAAATTATCTTTGGCTCTTGTGTACACTTTTTCATCGTGAGGATCTGTGCCTTTGTTGAATTCAATTTCAGCACGTGTAATATGTAATAAAGATGCTTTTTTACCAACTACCATCTTGGTGGCTTCTTCAGAATTCATTACATCATAAGGTAAACAAGCTACTTCTTCAACCATATTTTTAGGTGGGCGAAGTCCTTTAAAGGGTTTTATAATTGCCATTCGTTATTTTTTAACATTAAAAAATTCAATAATTTGTGAAGCCAATTCCGATCCAATTCTGTCTTGAGCTTCAGCAGTTGCTGCACCAATATGAGGGGTTAATGACAAATTAGGATTCATTAACAATTGAATTTCAGGCGTTGGTTCTTTTTCAAAAACATCAAGCGCAGCGCCAGCAATTTTTCCGCTTTCAATGGCTTTCACCAAAGCAACTTCATCAAGAACGCCGCCTCGGGCCGCATTCACAATAAAAGCACCATTTTTCATCATCTCAAATTCCTTTGTTGAAATCACATATTCTTTTTGTGCAGGAACGTGGATTGAAATAAAATCAGCTTGTTTTAAAACTTCTTCTTTGCTGATCGTTTTTATGTTGAAAAACAATGTTTGATGGTCGAAAAATTCAAGTTCCAAAGTTTCGGTTTCAATAAATGGATCAAAAGCAACCACTTTCATTCCCAATCCCAAAGCAACTTTTGCGGTGGCTTGTCCAATTCGCCCAAAACCAAGTACACCAAGTGTTTTTCCTTTTAGTTCAATTCCTTTGGCATACGATTTTTTTAAATCGTTGAATTTGGAATCCCCAACCAACGGCATATTTCTATTTGATTCATGTAAAAAACGAACCAAGCCAAATAAATGCGCAAAAACAAGTTCAGCCACTGAATGTGATGATGCTGCTGGCGTATTTATGACAGTAATTCCTTTTTCACGTGCATATTCAACATCTATATTGTCCATTCCAACGCCGCCACGCCCAATAATTTTAAGGGTAGGGCAGTTGTCAATAATGTCTTTTCTAACTTTGGTGGCGCTTCTTACAAGCAACACAGAAACTTTATTTTTATTCAGATAATCTAACAGTTGTTCTTGGGCTACGGTGGTTAAATCCACTTCAAAACCTGCTTTTTCAAGTCCTACAATGCCACTTTTGTCCAATCCGTCATTCGCTAATACCTTCATTTTTTTCTATTTTATTGTTATGATAATTGTTTTTCAAGTTGTTTCATCGCATCAACCAAAACCTGCACACTTTCTATAGGCAAGGCGTTGTACATACTTGCGCGGTAACCGCCAACAGATCTGTGGCCTTTAAGTCCGCTAATTCCTGCTGCATTCCAAAGTTTGTCAAAAGCTTCTTTGTTTGCTTCATCAGTAAGATTGAAAGTTGCGTTCATAAGGGAACGATCTTCTTTTTCTGAATATCCTTTAAAAAGCGGATTTCTGTCAATTTCTGCATATAACAATGCTGCTTTTGCTTCATTCAATTTTTCAATAGCAGGAATGCCGCCTAAATTTTTCAGCCATTCCAAAGTCAACATCGAAACATAAACTGCAAAAACAGAAGGCGTATTAAACATACTTTCCTTTGCGATGTGAACTTGATAATCTAATATTGAAGGAATTTTTCTTCCTGATTTCCCTAAAATTTCATCTTTTATCACAATCAATGTGGTTCCCGCAGGTCCCATATTTTTTTGTGCGCCTGCATAAATAATATCAAACTGGCTAAAATCTAACTGACGTGAGAATATATCGGAACTCATATCACAAATTAATGGGCTGTTTGTTTTTGGAAACGATTTTAACTGCGTTCCATAAATGGTATTGTTTGAAGTGCAATGAAAATAATCAACATCCGAAGGGATTTCGTAATTTTTTGGGACAAAGTTATAGCCTTTGTCTTTTGATGAAGCGACTACTTCAACATTGCCTAAATTTTTTGCTTCTTTTATGGCATTTGAACTCCAAGTGCCAGTGTCTAAATAAGCTGCTTTTCCGTCAACTTTTAAAAGGTTGTAAGGAACCCTTAAAAATTCAAGACTTGCACCGCCTTGCAAAAATACAACAGAGTATCCGTCAGGCAGGTTTAATAATTCTTTCACTAAGTTGCAGGCGTTATCCATCACATCAACAAAATCTTTGCTTCTGTGTGAAACTTCAATTAATGATAAATCAAGACCATTAAAATTTAATAAAGCATCTGATGCTTTTTTAATAACTTCTTGAGGTAAAATTGATGGGCCTGCACTAAAATTATGTTTTTTCATTTGGCTTAAAATATAAAATTTATGTACGCAAATTTCGTGAAAAAAGACGGAGCAAACCTTATAAAAATGGAAAAATGTGTTAGATATTTAACAAAAATTGGAAAGTATCAATGCCATCGGCGTAGTCATCTAATTTTGGGTGTTGGGTTTGTCCGAATTTTACAAAATTTAAATCGTTTTCGTTACAAACAATACACTGAATGGCTTCTTTATCAGCATCTAATTTTTTCAATAAAATGTCATAGGAATCGTAAAATTCATAAAAAACCGTTGCGATGGGAGATGCATAACTTGAATCTTCTTTTAACATCACAAAACCATTGTCCTGAATTTTAAACAAACTCATCAAATAAATGGCTTTGTTATAATCGTAGTTGTTTTCGTATTTTTTTACGTTGATAATATCATTGAATTTATACAATGCA
The DNA here is from genome assembly GCA_030656195.1 of Lutibacter sp. Classification (GTDB taxonomy): domain Bacteria; phylum Bacteroidota; class Bacteroidia; order Flavobacteriales; family Flavobacteriaceae; genus Lutibacter. The sequence continues at coordinate 1,291 of JAUSOJ010000159.1, read as the reverse complement.
TTAAAAAGCAAATCGAAATTATAATTTTGAGGAACAAAAATTTTGGAAACGCTTCTGCAACCCAAACCAAAGTATTGAAAAATATCTTCGCCTAAAGCTTCAAGTTCCAGCCTGGTTTCGTTTCCGGTAATAATGGCTGCAGAATTTTTGCTGTTTCTGATGATGGCAGGATATTTCCCGAAATAATATTCAAAATAACGCTTGGTATTGTTGCTTCCAGTAGCAATTACGGCATCAAAACCGGTTAATTTTTTTTCGGTAAAAGTGATTTTATTTTTAAAATATGGGTGGTAATATTCCAAAAACTTGGCAATTAAAGGCAAAAAATGTTTATCGTTTGAAGAAAGTTTCACCAAGGCATTGTTGCCGCTCAATAAAACCGTTAAAAAATCGTGAAAACCAACCAAAGGAATGTTTCCCGCCATAATAATGGCAATGTTTTTAGGCGCTATATTTTCATCAATTTTATAGATTGAAGTCCACTTGTTCAAATTTTCAATGGTTAGCGCTTCGCTCCAGCTTTCAAAAGCTTTTAAAACATTTTCTTTGGTAAACCAACCATTAAATTCTGAAGCTCTGTTGATTTGCATGTTAAATGCATCAAAAAGAATGGGATTGAATTCGGCGCTTTCACTTTTCTCCATTTTTAGTGTTGAAAACTGTTTGAAAAAATCACCGAGTTTTGCGAAAGCTTCTATTCGTTGGCTTAAATTCATTCTATGGTATCTTAAAATTAAAATTTTATCTTTGTGGCAAAATTAATCTAAATAAAATTATGGCCATAAAAATAACCGACGAATGTATTAATTGTGGTGCTTGTGAACCGGAATGCCCTAATAATGCGATTTATGAAGCCTCAGAAAACTGGAAATTTTCAGACGGAACAAAGCTTACAGGAAAAATAATTTTAGCAAATGGCAAGGAATTTAATGCCGATGATGTACAAGAACCAGTTAATGATGAATATTATTTTATAGTTGCCGATAAATGTACAGAATGCAAAGGTTTTTTCAACGAACCGCAATGCGCCGCTGTTTGTCCAGTAGATTGTTGTGTGCCAGATGATGATATTGTTGAAACAGAAGAACAATTATTGGCAAAACAAAAATTTTTGCATAACGAAGAATAGGTTTTTTAAAATACCTAAACTTTTTTCAGCTTCAAAATTAAAAAACTGTAACGAACAAAAAGCATAACCAAAATTGGAATGATGGCTATATTGAAAACCTGAATTTTTAGTATCCATAAAATGGCCTGAATTATCAATAAAACCAGTAAAAATTTATTATAA
>JAUSOJ010000158.1 GCA_030656195.1 Lutibacter sp. | reverse complement strand
TAAAAAAGCCTTTCTGAAATTTCAGAAAGGCTTTTTTATTGTATGCAGAAAATTTAGTCCAGGTCGTCTGGAATTTCTTCAGATTTAATAAGTGTTTTTGGCAAAATCAGGTTTAAAATTACGCCAATGACCGAGGCCAATCCTATTCCAGCCAACGAAAAATTACCATAACTCATTTGTGCGCCGCCAATGCCAATGGTTAAAATTACGGAAACAATCACCTGGTTTCTGGTGATGGAAAAATCGGTTTTTGAGTCGATCAAAGTTTTGATGCCAATACTTGCAATCATTCCAAAAAGCAGCAACATAATACCGCCCAATACTGCAGGCGGAATGGTTTTTAAAATAGCGCTTATTTTCCCTACCATTGAAAACACAATGGCGGTAACAGCAGCAATTCTAAGCACTCTGGGGTCGGTAATTTTAGTTAAAGCCACGGCGCCGGTAACTTCAGAATAGGTGGTGTTCGGCGGTCCGCCTAAAAATCCGGCAAAAGCAGTGGCAATACCGTCTCCCAATAAGGTACGATGCAATCCGGGATCTTTCACAAATTCTTTATCTGCAACACCGCTAATGGCGTAAACATCGCCAATATGTTCAATAATGGGCGCAATCGCAACCGGAATCATATATAAAATGGCGGCCCAATTAAATTCGGGAGCCGTAAAATTTGGAAGCGCAAACCAGGCAGCTTCGCCAACAGATGAAAAATCGACCAAGCCGGCAATTATGGAGATGATATATCCAACAACAATTCCAATAAAAATCGGAATCAATTTGATCATTCCTTTGGTATAAATCACAATAAAAATTGCCGTAATTAAAACCGCAAATGCAATGGGCCAGTTTGATTTTGCCATCCCAACGCCAACGCTGGCTAACGACAATCCAATCACCATAATAACCGGTCCGATTACCACCGAAGGATATATTTTTTCAATCACTTTTAATCCCCACATTTTTACAACAAAAGACACAACGCCATACACCAAACCAACGGCAATAAGGCCTCCCAAAGTTCCGGGATACCCATACAATTCAGTGGCAGCCACAATCGGTGCGATAAAAGCAAAACTGCTCCCCAAAAAAATCGGGACTTTTCCTTTGGTAATTACGTGAAAAATAAGCGTTCCAACACCGGCGGTAAATAACGCAACCGACGGGTCAATGCCAATTAACAAAGGAACCAAAACCGTTGCGCCAAATGCAACAAATAAAAATTGAATACCAACAATTATGCGCTTTGGGGTGTTCGAAATGATGGCTAAGTTTTGATTTTTGGAAGATTTTATGGACATGTTTTAAAATTTTGGTCGCGCTAATTTAAGTATAAAAATAAAACAACCCGAAATTAAAACTTTAGAATCATTTTAAATTAATGCTATTTTTTAAACAAAAATTTTGATAATATTTTGGGCCTGCCTGCCTTTTTGGAGGGCGTTTCCCGCCAGCTGGCGGGTCGGGCCTTTTGTTCCAAACTTTTTTTCGCTAAAAAAGCGCAAAAAGGTTTTCACTTCAGTCCCTAACGCGAATTGAATTACTAATTATTATTTGCCTGATGACAAGCAGGCTTAGGAATTACGATTTTTTTTTGAAAACAAGCTATAATCTTGCGCTAACGAAAGTGGTTTTCAATAAAATAGGAGAAAGCATTCTTTAAATTTGTTTTTGCCTGTTTCGACAATCCAATGCCAATATCCCATTTTAAGCCTTGAATTTTAAGTAAATACGCCTTGGGTTTTTTGGCATAAATAATTTCGCAAAGATTTAAAATTTGGTTTGGTGGAACAGAATGTGTAGAAAAGGAAACTTCTTCTGAAGGATAAATACGTTCAAATGAAAATCCGTCTTTTATTTCCGATTTACAAGCATCAATAAAAACAACAGTTTCAAAAGTTGAAATCAATTCCGCATCTTCCACCATCAATTGGTATTTATACAGTAAATTATCGGTTTTAAATCCTTCCTTTTCCAAGAGATCCAAAAACACCCAGCCAAGTCCGTCGTCCTGCCGCGTGTTATTTCCAATCCCAATAACAAGTGTATTATGTAATTTTTTCATCGATGATATTTCCGTAACAATCTTCCAATTGCACAATTAAAGGCATTTCGCCCAATGCATGTGTAGCACAGCTCAAACAAGGATCATAAGCCCTAATCGCTATTTCAATCTGGTTCAACATTGGTTCCGTGATTTCCGGTTTGTTATTGAGTATGTTTTTGGCAACTTCCCTAACGCCACGGTTCATGGCTTCGTTATTGTGCGTTGTGGAAACAATTAAATTGCATTTGGTAATCAAGCCTTTTTCATCGGTATGATATTCGTGAATCAACGTTCCTCTTGGCGCTTCAATAATACCAATACCTTTTTGCCTCGGCGTTCCTTTTCGCACCAAATCGTTATTCATCAACGTGTCATCCAGCAAAAATTCTTTCATCGCTTCCGCACTGTACAGCAACTCAATCAATCGGGCCCAGTGGGTATGCATGGTCATATTGTTGGGCTTGTTATTTGTATATTCCTTAAATATTTGTCGTTCTTTTTCAGCAAGCGGCGTTCCCATATAAGCGCAGGTATTCAATCGGGCTAAAGGTCCAACACGGTTCCATCCATTTTCCCTGCCATATTTAGCCATATACGGGAATTTCAAATAGGACCAGGGTTCAACAGCTTCTTTAAAGTGATCGCGATAATCAACATCGGCAATATTAAGCAACTCTTTTCCTTCAGAATCTACAGATCTTAACCTGCCGTCATACAATTCAAAAGCGCCGGATCCTTTGCGCACCAAACTTAAATGATTGGACGGATAAGCGGCGAAATTGTCAAGCCACGCTGCGTTTTCAAGATAATAGGTTTTAATAAAATCTACCATTTCTTTCGACCAGGAAATCATGGTGTCAACGTTTGGAATTAGCATTCCGTCCAAGAAATAAGCACGTTCTTCCGCTTTAAATGTTTTATGAACGCCTCCCGGAACCGCTAAAATTCCGTGAATTTTTTTACCCGCCAAAGCTTTAATGATTTCCTGCCCAAATTTCCGCATCAAAATGCCTTTTTTTGCGAGTTCCCTATTTTCGGCAGCAACGGCAACAACATTTCTTTTTTCCTCAGGGGCGTTAATTCCGAACAGAAGATCGGGTGAAGCCAAATAAAAAAAATGCAAGGCGTGCGACTGAAAAACTTGTCCGAAATGCAATAATTTTCGCAGTTTTGTGGCTGTTGGCGATAAATCTTCGGGATCAACTCCAACCAATTGATCAATGGCTTTTGCGGCAGCCAAATGGTGGCTTACCGGACATATACCGCAAAGTCGCTGCACCAAAACCGGTGCTTCCCAATATGGATGTCCCTGAATAAATTTTTCAAATCCCCTAAATTCCACAATGTGTAAAAAAGCATCGCTTACAACGCCGTTTTCGTCAAGTTTTATGGTGACCTTTCCGTGGCCTTCAACACGTGTAACAGGATCTATAATTATTTTTGTTGTTCCCATTTGAAGCTATTTTTGGTTTAGTCATATTTGTATTTGGGATGCGCAATGGAATATTCTTCCTGAAATAAAATATTTTTAACCACGCTCCAAATATAATTTGCATCTGGAGGACATCCCGGAATATGATAGTCTATTTTTACGATTTCGTGGTTTGCATATACGTTGTTTAAAATTTTTGGAATGTCTTCATGATTTGGAATTATCATTTCATTTTCTTCGCTCGTCATCGAATCCAGATAAGATTCTCTTAAACATTCTTCCAGCGAAAAAGTGTTTCTCATCGCCGGCAAACCTCCCCAAATGGCACATTCACCAACAGAAACCAAAATATCGCAATTTTTTCTGAATTCGCGAAGCACTTCAATATTGTGGGTGTTTGAGCAACCGCCTTCGATAAGTCCGATATCACAATGTTTGGTAAAATGTTTAATATCGGTGATTGGGGTTTTGTTAAATTCAATCACTTCAAATAAATCAAGAATCCCTAAATCTATGTCGAGCATAGACATATGGCAACCAAAACAGCCGGCAAGCGATGTGGTTGCGACAATTTTCTTTTTGGTTTTGGTTCGTTGTTTTTTAACGGGGTTTATAGGTATTGTTTTTTCTTCTGGAATATAATCAAAATGCCGATCTCCAAATGGCTTGATGAACGATTTTCCTTTGACTAAAATGGAACCGGTCGGACAAATATGCATAGCGCGAACCGCTTGTATTTCCGATAATTTGGCTTCTTGTTCATAATCAATGGACACCAAGGTTTTGTTACCTTTGTTTATGGAATTAAAAACTTTATAACCATCAAATGTTTTTACTTCTTCAATACAACGCTTACATTTAATGCACCTGTTTTGGTTAACCACAATGCGTTCGGGACGCGCATCAGTTATTCTGTCTATAAATAAATGCGGAAAGCGGGTGAATTTGATGCCGGTTTCATACCCTAAATTTTGCATTGGACAATCGCCGCTTTTTTCGCAGGAAGGGCAGAAGTGGTTCCCCTCAACAAACATCATTTCTATAATGGCTTTTCGCGTATCCAGCAATTCGGGTGTATTCACTTCTATTTCCATTCCTTCAGCAACTCGAACGGTGCAACCGGCAATATCGCGGCCTTTTAATTTTACGGTGCAAACCCTGCAGGTTCCTAGCGGATCTAAATGTTTAAAATGGCACAAGGTTGGAATAAAAACACCGTTTTGTTTAGCGGCTTCTATTAAATTTGATCCTGTTTCGGCCGTGCAAATTCTTCCGTCTATTTTAAATGAACTCGTTTTCATGGGTATTTTTAAATTATCAATAATTAATTACCAAGTATTTAATATTTTTAATTTTCATAAATAAAAACTCACAACTTGAACTTTTTATCCTAACCTCATATCTTTCCTTCCCAACAGCTATCTGGAGAAAGGGAGTTTGATTTTAAAAAACCTTTAACTTTTAACTTTTAAC
>JAUSOJ010000155.1 GCA_030656195.1 Lutibacter sp. | reverse complement strand
TTTAAACGACAATGAATTTCACAATCTGTATACCAATCAGGAAGAAATAAATAATTTATTGGGTGAATATAATGCCGTCGTAAAAAAATTGCTGCCAACCAAAGACACTTTAAATGCAAAAGGTTTAAAGCAACTGCTTTTTGCCTTGGAAGGTTTGGACAGAAATAAAGAGGTGATGGATATTTTGCTTAACCATCCGCTGTCTCAAGAGAATACCGATTTAATGGGCGTTTTGGGCGGAAGGCTTAAAAGACGGTATCTCCAAACTTTTTTGGAGGAAGACGGAAAAAAAGCGATGGAATATTACGGCAAAGGACTTGAAATTTCAGCTGAAAAGAAGGAAAATGAACAAATTTATTACCACGCCATCAATTTGGCTTTTTTGAGTTTGGTGGTTGAAGAAGACAAAAATAAAATGCGCGAATATGCACAACAAGCAATAGATGCAGCAGAAAAAGATTCCTTTAGCAGTCTGTGGAAAAACGCCACCATTGCAGAAGCGGCAATGTACACTGGCAACTTTGAAAAAGCCAAAGAATATTATTCTTTAGCGGCCGAAGCGGCAGGGATTCGCGAAAAAATATCCATACACACCAATGCTTTTGTGGCATATTCCAATTTAATGAACACCGAAGAAGATGATTTTACCAAGTTTTTGAAAATCAAATTTTTAACTTAAATTCGTTTTAATTTTTTTAAATGATGCTAAAATTTAACCAAAAGGAACTGCCAAAATTGGCATTTAAAACTGCAGTGAAAAAGCCAATTCCAATTCAATGTGCACAAATTATGGAGCCATTTGAAGTGGAAAGTATGGAAGGCGTTATGAAAGGCAAAGCAGGTGACTGGTTAATGGTAGGCATAACTGGAGAATTGTATGTATGCGACAACGATATTTTTAAAAAATCATACCAACTAAAATACTAACCAAAAAAAACAAATTATGGTAACCAAGAAAAAAATATTTATAAGCTATTCACGGGCAGATCTTGATTATATAGCAACCCTTGTAGATGCGCTCAGGGAAAAAGGCGCAGATGTTTGGTTCGACAAGAACATACGAACCGGAGAACAATGGGACAACACTTTGGAAGAGCAAATAAAAGCTGCCGATGTGTTTCTTATTGTGATGTCTAAAACCTCTGTCGCTTCTAACAATGTAAAAGACGAAATGTCCTACGCAAAAAGCCTGGGAAAAATTATATCGCCCATACTCATTGAACCTTGTGAAGTGCCTATGCGTTTGGCACGGCATCAATATGTGGATTTCACGCAAGATTTTGATTGGGCCGTAAACAAATTAATGGAAGATTTAGATGCTGCAGAAGTTCAAATTCCTGGCGCCACTCCAAACCAAAAAACAACCAGCAAAAGTTCACGGGTTCCAATATCTCCGGCCTTTATTAAAAAGCCAAAAGTAATATGGTACATTCTTAGCGGTGCCATTGGCATCATTCTATTAATTTTGTTGATTGACCAATGCAGCGGCGACGGTACGGGCGAAACGGAAGTGGGTATGGAACAAAGTGAAAATCCGGATTGGAATAAAGCATTGAATTCTGAATCAGTTGATACCTATTTGGGTTATATCTATAAATATGGCGATGAAGATCCATACTATGAAGCCGCACAAGATTCCATAAATTCCTTAATGCCAAATGAAGGTTTGGTCGTTTTCGAAAAACCAATTGGCGATGTTCATTTTACAAAAAATCTCTACACAGGAATGGACGGCACAATGCAATACGGACAAAGTGATGGAGAACTTCCCAAAAAAGGAGATATTTTATCGGCCATCAATGCGGTACAGGTTTATGATGTTGATGACAAACAGGCAATTTATGATAAATACATTTTAGCTGGAGAGAAGGTGCGCGTATTGGCGGTTGATATCTATGAAGACAGCGTGTGGATTACCATCGCTTATCAAGAAATGTAAGTTTATATTTTTGGTGTATTGGAATTATAATGAATATAGAAAAGTGAATTGATAAAATAGACAGGTTTTTAACAAGATAGCCGCAAAAAACGCAGGGTAAAATATGTAAAACCTGCCAAATATTATATTGGGCATTGCGGAATTAATTATTAAACTTATGCTAAAATAAAATTGCTTTGATTTAATATGCAATATTTTGATTATCTTGAAAACTTAATTAAAAACTTCGTTTATGCTACAGTCAATTTTTAAATTTAAAAATATAGTGCTCTTCTTTTTTACCGGATTCATTTACGGACAGCGACCCACACATTCGCAAAATCCGCAAAATAATACGCCTATAGATTTCAATAATTTATTTGATGTCATTGCTTTTGTTGTTTTGCCTATAGTTGTGATTATTTTCTATTTTTTATGGCGAAAACAGGTTAAGAACAAGAGCAATAAAAATTAAAAATGACATAAAAAATATTGGATAGGATTTGCAATTCTTAAAGTAATGGATGACTTCGTTTCGTCGCGACGTTAAATTTATTTAACTCAAATAAACATCCTGTTTAAAACGCCCAACTCCAAATCTTTTGATAATTTTGCGTCATAAATCCTTTAGATGCAATTCACCGGTAAACGTTATCTCGATTATAGCTCATTCATAAAATCTACTTTTGGAGAAAGGGTTCAAAAAATATCTTTAGATATCGGATTTTCCTGTCCGAACCGAGATGGCTCAAAAGGTTTTGGCGGCTGTACCTATTGCAACAACAACACTTTCAATCCTAACTACTGTGAACCGGAAAAAAGCATTACGCAACAATTAGAACAGGGGATTGCTTTTTTTGACAAAAAATACAAATCTCAAAAGTATTTCGCTTATTTTCAGGCATATACAAATACGTATTCTGATATTTATTCCCTTAAAAAAATGTATGATGAAGCCTTGAAATTTCCAAAAGTGATTGGATTGGTGATTGGCACGCGACCCGATTGCATTTCAGATGAAGTGATTGATTACTTGTCCTTTTTGTCGAAAAAACACTTTATATCCTTAGAATTTGGTGTGGAAAGCACTTTAAATAAAACCTTATTAAAAGTAAACCGATGCCATACTTTTGAAGAAACCCAAACGGCATTTGAACGTTGTGCCGATAAAGGCATTCATTTGGGTGCGCATTTAATCATCGGTTTGCCGGGAGAAACCAAAGAAGAATTGCTGAACCACGCAACAGAAATCTCCAAACTTCCTATTCAGGCATTAAAAATGCACCATTTGCAAATTGTCAAAAATTCTGTAATGGCCTCACAATACAAAAGAAATCCGGAAGATTTTGATTTGTTTTCTTCAGAAGCATACATCGATTTTATAAGCGATTTTGTGGGTTATTTACGGCCGGATATCAGCATTGAAAGGTTTGCGAGCGAAGCACCTTTCGATTTATTGATTGCGCCAAAATGGGATGGTCTCAAAAACTTTGAAATTGTTGCCAAAATCGACAAAAAAATGACTGAAAAAAATATGTGGCAGGGGAAATTTTACAAAAAACAATAAAGTAAAATTTATTTTCCTCCGTTTGCCCTTAAATCATTAATACAAAAGGCATCTAATTGCGGAATTTTCTCATCTTTAACCACATGATGCACATTTTTGCCGTTTTCAATTGAATAGTACATTAAACAGTTTTCAACAGTGCAATGAGCGCTGTGCGCAGTGTCTTCATGGTTTGAAACCATATTGGTGCCAAAATTCACCAAACCTAAAAGATGGCAAAATTCATGCAATATTACGGTAGACTCTAAAGTTATTTTACTTGGCCCCAATATATTATTTGAAGCCGATTTAATGGTTTCTTCAAAAATAACAAATGACGTATTTCTGTAGGCTGTTCCCAATACACTTGTGTTTTCGGTATCGGTTGAAGATTTTCCGTTTAAAAACAATGCTGAAATGGCAAGTTGATTTTCAAATGAAAAAATACTTCGATTTGCGTCTTCAATACTTCTTATGTCTTCTATTGAATAAGCCGACTTTAAGGCAATGTTAATTAATCTCTGTTCAATTACAATGTTGGTTTTATGGGTTCTTGCCGCAATAAAGTTTTTAAGGTTTGTTAAAGCTTCGGCGCTGGGTTTAAATCCGTCAACATACATCACTTCAATATAAATATTTGTAAAAGTTTTATTGGACAAGATATCATTTGCCGAATAGCCAACTTTTTGTTTAATAGGATAATTTCCATTGTTTAAACCATTCCCTGAACTGTCGTCTTCACTACAACTTATTGTTAAAAAGAAAATTAGCAAAACGCTTTTAAATATATTCTTCATCGATTTAATTTTACAATAATTACATTTCATCAATCTAAACAATCATTTATTATTGATTTCAATTGAATGTCGCCACTAACCGAAATATTCGCATTGCCAATAATTTTCACATTTATTGGATATTGAACGCTGTAGACTTCTTTTACGGACAAATTGGCCATAAAGTCGAATAAATTCCGATCATTGACTATTGAAATAATAGTGGTTTGTTCGGTGGTTGTGTTATAGAGTGATATTTTAATTGGATATACAATATCCACACAAGTAATTGCGCCAATTGCCTGATTGCAGAGCGCTGACAAATTATTGAACTGGCTCTGGCTTGTTACCGATGTTTGGCTGTAATCTTGGTTTATGATTGTGATGGGAAAATTAAAAACAACGGTATCTGTGTCAATGGGTGACAGGTTAAAAATATTCGAAACCAATTGATAATCTGCTATTTTGGTTATTGTTAAAGGAATGTTGTTTGCCAACAAAGAAACCGGCAATTTAACAGAGGAACAGGAAATATTGTCGATCAAATCGTCGAAAGAACCATCATACATTCCCACTCTTTTATAGTAATTTGTAGTTTCCGAATTGGCGTTGTTTGAGTTGGGATTTTCACCTTCCGTAAGGTCAATTTCTTTCATGCAGCCAAATATTGCTATTGGCAAAAGAATTAAAAAAACGATCTTTTTAAGTGAGAAATTCATTTGTAAATATTGAATTATAAAAAACAAATTTAATTATTAATTGATTAATTAATGTATTTCCCCTTCTTCTTATTTTACAATCTGATGTTTTCAAAGATTAAAATGAAGGGGAAATTCATAAATTTCACGATGTTAAAATGCAATTATTAAAATTCAAATCCTAATGAAAATTGCAATACGTTGTTATAATAACTGGTTTCATCATAAATTTTCCCCAAACCGTAATGGTATCTTGCGCCTAAAACAACGCCCATTTCCGATTTAAAACCAACGCCGAAATTCATGCCCCAATCAAATGAATTAGGTTCATAGGTATTGGTGCTGCTTAGGCCAAAGGTTTCAACTTCCTCTTTATGTGAAATTGCATACCCAATTTGTGGACCTGCTTCCAAATAAAAAACGTTTGTTGGATACAGTTTTAACATCAAGGGCAAGTTAATATAATCAATTTTCTGTGTAAGCCTGTAACTGCTGTTTTCAAATTCATAACCTTGTTGTGAATAGGTTAACTCCGTTTGAATTGACAATAAATTTGACAGGGCAGATTCATTAAAAAAACCAATGTGAAATCCATGACGTTGATCAGTTTCGTCGCCGTCAGAATTTCTTACCGAAGCCAGATTGTATCCGCCTTTTATGCCAAATGAGGAATCTTTATCCGCTTTAGCTGTGCTTTGCGCGTTTATGTTATGTGATAAAATAAACGCCATCATTATAATTAATATTCTCATTTTTTATCGTTTTATTAACTGGCTGCATTAAAAATTTAATGCAGCCAGTTTGTGGTTATTGTTAAATTTGAATAAATCCTTTTATAATAATTTTGCTTTTAAGATAACTGCAATGTTCACGTTTAATGAAGAACCAATTGAAATGTTCTTCAAATCGATACCCGAAACTGTTGACGCTTCTAAAAGTCCGTTAAATTCAAACTTTCCATCATTATTTGTGTCTTTATAGGAAACAAAGTGCAATTCATAATCTCCTTTCGACAAAAAATTCAATTGATAGCTGCCTGTAGCCTTATTTACGCTTGAGCTGTTTGCTGCTTTTGCAAACATTACGCCACTTCCTTGCGCACTTGTTTCTTTAGCTGCATTAAAAGTTCCTTTGGCATAAGCATAAACTATAATTTTGTCTGAGGTATTTTGGGTATCACTTGCCGTTCCTTTAATTTCACCGGCACTGGCTTCATTCACAACCCTTACGCTAGTTGAAAGTTCGCTTGCCGAAACAAATTTGAAATCGTCGCTTCCGCTTTCAACTATGGCTTTTCTGATGTCAAAATCTAAAACAACATTGTTTTGGCTAGAGGCCAACACTTCAAAAGCACCATTGATATTAATGCTGTTTGATGAATTTTGGATCGCTTTTACGGTTCCGTTGGTCATTAAAACATAAGATCCCGGAGCATTTCCGCTTGCATCAGTTTGATGATCCAATACCAATGTAATATTTGAATAAGTGCCTGTATTCAGCTCTAAATTACCCAATAATTTCTTCATACCTTTTTGGTATTGCATTAAATCAATGGTTGCTTTTGTGAAACCTTCTATGGAAACACCGTTAATTTTTACATCTGCCACTGTCACAATTACCCCTTTAACATTTGCATTGTCTGTTGGAGCATCGGTAATATAAAAATTGGTTTGACTTTTTTCGTCACCATAAGATGCGCCATCATCATTAGAGCAAGATGCCAAAAAAGTAATTGATAATACTAAAATTGTTGCCGTAAATAAATTTTTTGTTTTCATAATTGTAGATTTAAATGATTATTTCTTTTTTTAAGTAATTCGAAATATTTCCGATTTACACCATTAAGACAACGCACTTTTAAAATACCCTACCTTAAATTTTTTATTTTTTTTCAGAAACTATAAACAGCGCGGTTTTCCATAAAAATTCTTCATTCATATTTTATTTCTATTTTTGCTTCATACTAAAAAAATAGAAAAGCAATGAATTTTACCGATTTATGCGATGAAAAGCAATTTGATATTTTTTATAAACAAGAGGTGAATCATGTTTTTAGGTTTATCCTCGTAAAGAATAAAAATAAAGACGAAGCGTTTGACATTGTACAGGAGGCCTTTATAAAAATATGGGAGAATTGTAATAAATTCGATCTGCTGAAAGCGAAATCTTATTTGTTTTCTGTTGCCAAAAATTTATTTCTTAATGCTAAAAAACACGAAAAAGTTGTCAGGAACTTTGAGAATAATTCCACCAACTTATATATTGAAACCGAAACACCCGAAAGTGCATTAAGGGAAAAAGAGTTTAAACACAAACTTGAAAAAGCCATCGGCAATTTAACCGATTCAAGTCGTGAAGTTTTTTTATTGAATAGAATTGAAGGAAAAAAATATAAAGAAATTGCCGAATTATTGGGCATTTCCCTAAAAGCCGTTGAAAAAAGAATGAGTAAGGCTTTATTGGCGTTAAGAACTCAAATTGAAGAGTTTAATTAAGGTAGGGTAAAATATAATTTAGTTGTCATATAACCGAATGGAAGACTTTAAAAACATATTAAAATGGCTAAATAATGAAATGACCGATGAAGAGTTGGCTGCATTTCGCAAAACTGATGACTATAAATTGTATAAAAATATTGCTGAAGAAGCTAAAAATATCAATTTAACATCTGTAAACGAAACTGTTGCGCTTCAGGATTTTAAATCCAGAATTGCAAACCGCACCAAGAAAAAATCGAAAGTAATTTCATTCAGCAGAAACTTTGCCTTCAAAATAGCGGCATCAATTGCGCTATTGGTTGGATTAACCTACTTCCTTTTCAACTTTAGCCAAGAAACGCTTAAAGCTGATTTCGCCGAAAATAAAAGCTTCGTTTTACCCGATGAATCTTCGGTTACTTTAAATGCAGTTTCTCAAATTACCTTCAGCAAAAGCTCTTTCAAAAAAAACAGGCAGTTAAAATTGGATGGTGAAGCTTATTTCAGCGTAAAAAAAGGCAGCGCTTTTAATGTTGAAACCGAACAGGGAAATATAGCGGTTTTGGGCACAGAATTTAACGTAAAATCGAGGGAAAATTCATTTAAGGTTTTCTGTTATGAAGGAAGCGTAGCTGTTTCGCATCACAACACTGAAATTATTTTAACCAAAGGCGAAGGCGTTCAGCTTACAAAAAACAACCAATTGGTAAAATTGCTTAACCCAAAATCGTCAGCTCCTTTATGGTTAAACAACGAAAGTGAATTTACGGAAGAGCCTTACACCGAGGTTTTGGCTGAGTTTGAAAGGCAGTTTAAAATGAAAATCATTTCAGAATCAGTAAATACCAAGGTTCTTTTTACAGGTGGTTTTAACAATAAAGACATGAATTCAGCAATTAAATCAATTACATTACCTTTGAATATTAACTATCGTATAAAAGATAATGAGATTATTTTATCGAAATAGGTTTTGGATCCTGCTTTTTATGATGCTGTTTTCTTCCCTAAAAGTAAACTCACAAAATAGTTTTTCTTTTTTGGAAGAATTAAAACTGGTTGAAAATAAATTCGATGTTAAATTTTCTTATGTCATTTCAACGGTTGAAAACATTCGGCTTCAGGAAAAAATTTCAACAATTTCAACATTAAAAGAAGTCCTCGAATATATAAATTCCAACACATTTTTAACTGCCACAAAAATTGACGAACGTTTTATTTCAATCGCTCCAAAACTTGAAAACATCAAAATATGCGGCTATTTATTTGATAAAGACGCCAAACCAATAAATAATGCCACCATCATTGTTTCCGGAAAATTATATGGAACAATTTCAAATGAAAATGGTTCCTTTAATCTAGAAAACTTAAAAATTTCAGACAATGTTGAATTTAGGTATTTAGGCTATAAACCAATCCTGAAAAATGTAAATGAGTTGGTTTCCCCAACTTCAAACTGCGTAAAATTGATGATGATTGAAGAAGAATTTGAATTAAGTGAAGTTTTTATCAATAACTACATTACCAATAGTTTATCCAAATTAAACGACGGAACGATTCAATTAAAAACGACAAATTTCAGTATTTTAGCCGGTCAGGTTGAACCCGATTTGTTGCAAACATCGCAAATTCTTCCAGGAGTTGAAAGCCCGAACGAATCTATTTCCAACATCAATGTTAGAAACGGCGTAAGCGATCAAAATGTTATTTTTTGGGATAACATTAAATTATACAATCCCACACATTTCTTCGGACTTATTTCTGCCATAAATCCATACCTGACCAAAAATATTTCCATTATAAAAAACGGAACCAGCGCTAAATATAACGACGGAGTTTCCAGCACTATTTTATTAGAAACCGATGATATTTCCCAAAATAAATTAAGTGGCGGAATGGGCGCTAATTTTATATTCTACGACGGATTTATTAAGGTGCCGGTAACTGATAAACTGGAACTTAAAACCTCATTCCGAAATTCCAATAACAATTGGTTTAATACGCCTACGTACGTCGCATATTTTAACAAAACATTTCAAAACAGTTCGGTGAGCACAACGGCTTCAAATTCCGATTTTAGCTTTTACGACGTAAATGTAAGCTTGTTATACAACTTAAATAACAACAACCGCATTAAGGTAAGTTACCTTAAAATTAAAAACGACCTTCATTATTTTGAAGCAGAAGGCAGTAATTTGACGGATAAAATAAAACAAAATTCAGATGCCGTCGGGATTAGTTATAACGCAACAATTAACAATAAAACCAAGGTTGCAATTTCTGGCTATCATTCAAAATACGCATTATTGTCCGACAATTATCAAAATAATCAGCAACAATTGGCAGTCCAAGAAAATGAAGTGCTTGAAAACTCTTTAAAAACAACACTTAATTACGCATTTACCAACCATCTAAATTTGGAAACCGGTTATCAATTAAACGAAACTGGCGTGCTAAGCAGCACAAATGTCAATAACCCTTCGTATAATAGAATCCAAAGAAGCGTGATGCTAAACCATTCGGTATTTGCAGAAACCAACTACACAAATCGCTTTTGGTTTATCCGCACCGGCGTAAGGTTTAATTATTTTGACAAAATCAACCAAACTACCATAGAACCCAGAATTAATGTCAGTTATTCTTTGAATGAAAACCTAAATTTAAATGCCCGTTTCGAAACAAAATCCCAATATACCTCGCAAGTAATTGATTATTTGGATGATTTTTTAGGTGTTGAAACAAAAAGATGGGTTATGGCCGATGAAAATATACCGCTGATAAAAAGTCAGCAATTTTCAATAGGAAGCACATTTAAAAAAAATAGCTTTCTTGCGGATTTAAGTCTGTTTCATAAAAATATTAATGGAATTTTAATTTCGGGTCAGGGATTTCAAAATCAAATTCAAAATAAAAGATTGGATGGCGAGCAAAAATCCTCCGGAATGGAAGTTTTATTGAACCATAGAAGCAAAAAAACCGAGTTTTGGGTATCTTATACCCTAAGCACCAGTGATTTATTATTTAAACAAATTGCCGAAAACTATTTTCCGAGCAACAATGATATCCGGCATTCTTCAAACATCGGATTTAATTTTCATTTTAACAAGCGTTTAAACACGTCAATCAGCGGAATCATAAAATCCGGAAAACCATTTACACCCATAAATACAGATCAAGAAACAATACAAAATGGAAATTTTACCGTTGTTAATTATGCCGCTTTAAATACCGAAAGACTCAAGGCATACAGCCGAATTGATTTCTCATTAAATTACCTTTTTCTAAAAACACAACACGTGCAATCCAATGTAAAATTTGGCATTCTAAATGTGCTTAATAAGAAACAACTTTTAGACACTTATTATGTTGTGGATCCCGACGATTCATCAAAAGCAAAACAAATAAACATTAAATCTTTAGAATTTACCCCAAACTTGTCTGTTAGAATCGCATTTTAAATTAATCATATCATCTAAAAATACAGGTTTAACAAGTAAAAAAGTATTCTTTGCAAAATAAATTGTATGTTTATAGAATGTTATTGTACCAAATAATACATATTTCAGAAATGCCTTGGGTTTTAATTCCGGGATTATAACATTTTAATTTACAGCCACTTATATGAAGAATTAATTTCTTCTTCCAAAATTTCATTTCTTTTTTCAATTTCAAATTTAATAACATTATGAGCAATATTATTGTATTAGGCGCCGGTATGGTTGGTTCCACAATGGCCATTGATATGGCAAAAAATCATTCGGTAACACTTACCGATTTCAACAAAAACGCCTTGGACAAAGCCGTAAAAAAGTGCGAAAGACTGACACCAATTGTGCTGGATGTGACCGATAAATTGGCACTTCAAAAAACCATAAAACCTTTCGATTTGGTGATTTGCGCCGTTCCCGGATTTTTGGGTTTTGAAACCTTAAAATCGATTATTGAAGCCGGCAAAAACGTGATAGACATTTCATTTTTTCCTGAAAATTCGCTTGATTTATTTGAGCTTGCCAAACAAAAAAAGGTAACGGCCATTGTTGATTGCGGCGTGGCTCCGGGAATGGGAAATATTATTTTGGGTTATTACAACGAAAAATTAAACATCACCGATTTCGAATGTCTGGTTGGCGGCTTGCCTAAAATAAAAAAATGGCCTTTCAATTATAAAGCGCCATTTTCTCCGGTTGACGTTATTGAAGAATATACACGTCCGGCCCGCTACGTGGAAAACGGAAATGTGGTAGTAAAAGACGCCTTATCTGATGTTGAATTTGTTGATTTCAATGGTGTTGGAACTTTGGAATCCTTTAATTCGGACGGACTGCGATCCATTATTTACACCATGGCGCATATCCCAAATATGAAGGAGAAAACGTTGCGCTATCCTGGCCATATTGAATATATCAATGTGTTGAAAAAAAGCGGATTTTTTAATGAAGAACACATCGTGGTCAACGGAATTTCAATTTCTCCCTTGGAATTTTCCTCAAAAATATTGTTTAACGAGTGGAAATTGGGCGATATGGAAGAAGAAATTACGGTGATGCGAATTACGCTGAAAGGCACAAATAAAATAGGAGAAAGCAAAACCATTGTTTACAATTTACACGATGAATTTTGCACAAAAACAAATACTTCTTCTATGGCAAGAACCACCGGCTACACCGCCACGGCTGCTGCAAACTTGTTTTTAAAAGGATTGTTCTCGGAAAAAGGGGTTTTTCCTCCTGAATTGATTGGAAAGCACGAAAATTGCTTCCATTATTTTCTGGATTATCTAAAAGAGAGAAATGTAATTTACACCAAAGTCGAACTTTAGGAAAAATCGCATATATTTAAAATAGAATGCTAATTCTTTACGGATTGTAGTCAAAAAAAAAATCGTCTTAGAAATATTTCTAAGACGATTTTTTAATTATTGGTTGTAATATATCTATTATTTTGAATAATCTTTATTCAATAACTCTAAAATATCAGCAGTGACATCCAATTTTTCATCACCGTACATTACGGTTCCTTTTCCTGATGTGCCAATGATTAACTGATATCCTTTTGCTTTAGCGTAATCTGCCACAAAACTATCCACTTTTTTGGTTAAAGCTTCGCTGTTTTCTAAATTTTCTTTCTGAAGTTCTTCAGAAGCTTGTTGTTGTCTCGCTTGTAAAAATTGTTGCTCTTGTTGTAAAGCACCTTCTGCTTCCGCTCTTTTTTGAGGTGTCATTTGAGGAGCGGCTTTATAATATTCCTGAACCTTTAATTGAAATGGTCCTTGCAGGCTGTCCAATTGTTTTGCATAAACTTCCTGCTTTGCTTTTAGTTTTTCTTCTAAAGCTTTTGTGGCACTATAATCTTTCATGATAACTTCAACATCAATATAGGCTATTTTAGTTTGGTTACAAGATGCCAATGCAATGGCAAAAGCGATGATAAGTATTTTTTTCATTTTTAAAATTTTGAATTGTTGATTTAAATTTTTGTGCGAATATATAAACAAAAAACAAGGTTTGGTAAAATATTTTTAAATATTGATTTTATTTATCACTAAAGGCGTCATTATAATAAATTTTGATAAAAAACGGCTTCATTATCCTTGAATATAGGCGTTTTTAGGAAAATGAAATGTCACAAGACAATTGCGCCATAAAACCGTCCTTAAATCGCTTTAAAATTAGTTTTTGGCGTTTTTAAGAAGGTAAATTAAGGAAGAATGCTCTTTGGTGCTGATCGCTTTTATGTTTGAGATAAAGCCGATGTAAAATGCCTTCAAAAAATTGCCTTTTCCGTTTTTATATTTTTCACTCAATAAGGAAACATAAAAAGAATCAAACCACATAGGTAAAATTTTTACCACACTCATTTTATGTTTTTCAAACAGCAAATGAATCGATTTTTTTGAAAAATGCCATAAGTGTCTCGGTACATCAAAAGCCGCCCAAAATTGTTTGTAGTGATTGGCGTCATAACTTTTGAAATTTGGAACCGCAACAATTAAAACGCCATTGGGTTTCAATAATTTTTTCAGGATTGAAATATAGGCTTCCAAATTTGGAACGTGCTCCAATACATGCCACAAAGTAATCACATCAAATTGCGCTTCATTATTTATTTGGTTGATTTCGGGATAAATTTCTGAAGCTGATTTTCCATTTAATTTATTTTCTGCGGCAATTTTTGCTTTTGCATTTGGCTCCACGCCGGTAACCTTCCATCCGTTATTTTTGCAAACCAGCAAAAAATCGCCTGTTCCGCATCCAACGTCCAATAAATTTTTATCCGCAGTTTTGAAAGAATTGATGAGTTTCAATTTATTGGATAACGCATGTTTTTTTACAATTTGATACAGTTTATCAACAACTGTTTCTTTTGAATCGGTGTGGGAAATGTATTCGTCACTTTCATAATATCCCAACAATTCTTCGGCCTTTGGCTGAGGAAAAGTTTCAAGCATATCCAACTTTCCGTGGTACAATAAATCAAATTTTTTATTCGATACCGTGTAATCTTTACAAGTTAAAAAATGCGTTGTTTCGGAAATCATGTATAAATAATTTGAAGTATTAGTTTAAAATTAATTTAAGATGTTCCACGTGGAACGCTTAAAATTATCGTCCCATATAAACCAGTAAAACTGCAATATCGCTTGGCGAAACACCACTGATTCTGCTCGCCTGTGAAATGGTTGTGGGTTGTATTTTGGTCAGTTTCTGACGTGCCTCAATAGACAAGGATTTCACTTTTGCATAATCAAAATTTGATGGAATGGACACATTCTCCAGCCTGTTCACTTTATCGGCCTGGTTCCTTTCCTTGTCGATATAACCCGCATATTTCACATGGATTTCCGTTTGCTCTTCCACCTCCCGGTCGATATTGTTTTCAATAACAAACGC
The DNA here is from genome assembly GCA_030656195.1 of Lutibacter sp. Classification (GTDB taxonomy): domain Bacteria; phylum Bacteroidota; class Bacteroidia; order Flavobacteriales; family Flavobacteriaceae; genus Lutibacter. The sequence continues at coordinate 7,104 of JAUSOJ010000155.1, read as the reverse complement.
TTCCACTTTGGCCAATTTTCTCAAATCTGTAAAATTCAATTGTGGCCTTGCCGCTATTTTAAACATCTTCATGGACTGGTCAATTTTAGCAGAATCATTGGCTTCCAATATCGGATTTATCTCTTCGGGAAGCACGCTGGTTTCCAACAAAAATTTCACAAACAAATCGGTTTTCTCCTGCTTCTCCACCACCCTGTCCATACGTTCTTTTGAAACCATTCCCAATGCATAAGCCATCGGAGTTAAACGTAAATCGGCGTTGTCCTGGCGTAATAAAGTTCGGTATTCCGCTCTTGAAGTAAACATTCTGTAAGGCTCTTCCGTACCTTTTGTAATCAAATCATCAATCAATACACCAATATAAGCTTCATCGCGTTTTAATACAAAAGGCTCTTTTCCCTGAATATTTAGCGCAGCATTTATGCCTGCCATCAACCCTTGTGCAGCTGCTTCTTCATAGCCAGTTGTGCCATTTATTTGTCCGGCGAAATACAAATTTTTAATTCGTTTGGTCTCTAAGGAATGTTTCAATTGTGTTGGCGGAAAATAATCGTATTCAATCGCGTAACCAAATCTGAAGAATTTTACGTTTTCAAAACCCGCTACTTTTCGCAACGCTTTGTCCTGAATATCTTCAGGCAACGATGTTGAAAAACCGTTTACATAAACCTCCACTGTATCCCATCCTTCTGGCTCCACAAAAATCTGGTGACGTATTTTGGAAGCAAAACGATCAATCTTGTCTTCGATGGAAGGACAATATCTCGGCCCAATACTTTGAATCCGGCCGTTAAACATGGGCGACCGATCAAAACCTTCTCGAAGTATATCATGAACTTCCAAAGAGGTATAAGTCATATAACAAGAACGCTGGGTTTCTAATGGTTTGGTGGTTGCCAAATAAGAGAATTTTTCAGGGTTTTCATCTCCGGGCTGTTCAATCATTTTAGAATAATCCAACGATCTTCCATCAACTCTTGGCGGCGTTCCGGTTTTCATTCTTCCCGCTTCAAAACCAACTTTAACCAAATCTTCCGTGATTCCAGTTGAAGCTCTTTCTCCTGCCCTTCCTCCTCCAAAAGATTTATCGCCAATATGAATCAAACCATTTAAAAAAGTTCCGGCTGTAATGATGACTGATTTGGCTTTTATTTCAATACCAAGCGAAGTTTTTACCCCCACAATTTTATCCCCGTCAAACAACAATCCGTTAACTGAATCCTGATAGAAATCCAGCTTGGCAGTTTGCTCCAGCATCAGCCTCCAGCATTCCGCAAAACGCATTCGGTCACTTTGAGCACGCGGACTCCACATGGCAGGACCTTTCGATTTATTCAACATTTTAAATTGAATAGCCGTTTTATCGGTAACCACGCCGCTGTATCCGCCCAAAGCATCAATTTCGCGAATAATTTGCCCTTTTGCGATTCCGCCCATGGCCGGATTGCAACTCATTTGGGCAATATTCTGTAAACTCATAGTAATTAAAAGTGTGTGCGCGCCCATATTGGCACTCGCCGCAGCAGCTTCGCTACCCGCATGTCCGCCTCCAACAACTATAACATCATATACTGTACTAAACATATTTTTAAATTGTGTTCCACGTGGAACGTTTATAAAGCATTGAACAATGCCAGGCATTTATCCTCTTCCAGCCTCATTATTTCTTTGTCCTTCAGGGTTTTATCTTTAAAACCCATATAATGTAAAACGCCATGAATCATCACCCTATGAATCTCATTATCAATAGTTTGATTAAAAATTTGGGCGTTTTCACGAACCCTTTCAACAGAAATAAAGATATCGCCGCTGATTAATTTACCCATCGTATAGTCAAAACTAATGATATCGGTTAAGGTATCGTGATCCAAAAATTCCACATTCAATTTAAGCAAGTAATCATCATCACAAAAAACATAATTTAGCTCGCCTTCGTTAAATCCGTAGGTTTCTATGCAAGCAGAAATCCAGTTTTGAATCAATGCTTCATCATCTAATTTGAAATCCGTTTCGTAATTGAATTCAATCATTTTTCCTTTATTGCTGTTCTTTCTTAAAATACTCCTGTACTTTCTTCTTGTAAATTGTTTGCAAAGGTAATGATTGTCGGTTTAATATTTCGTTGGTTTTAAAATACGGGTTTTCAACCTTGATGGCCTCAATATTTCGTCTCTCAAAAATCACTTTTGGCGCTTCCGATTTTCGAATATTGTCTTCGCCTTGTTCCAATTTGGCCTTTTGCAATTTAAGCAACTCATAATTCAACTGAATTATTTTTTTTACAAGCTCCTTTTCAAAACCTTTTTCCAGCAATTCTTTTTGCAGCTCTTCCATTTTTTTAATGGCGTCACCAGCACCATTTTCATTGGCTGGATCTTCGCCCAAAATATCTTTCAGCATACCTTTGAGCTGTTCCTGCTGTTTGTATATTTCATACAATTCATCACTCATTCCCTCACCGTTTTCCCCGGGCTTTTTTCCTTCTTTTTCGCCTTTTTCAATACCATCTTTCATTTGTTCATTCAGTTCTCCTTGCTTTTGAATGATGTCGGGCAAAGCGAAATCAGGTGAATTTCCCTTTCCTTTTCCCTGGCCAAAACTTGCTGATGCATTCATCAAACTTTCAAGTAAATTGCTCAAGGAGTTGGCCAGATTGTTTGCTGAAGTAATCACAAATTGTTGGTTAGAAATACCAATATCAGCTTTGTCGTCGGTAAAGTTCAACAAAGATTCGTCCAAGTTGTAATGCACCTCCGAAACTTCTTTCTGAATCATCGTGCTCATTTGAACCAGGCGCAAAGCCAACACATACAAACTGTCATCGATATGATTGAAATATTCCTTCAAAACAAACTGCTGCTTTAAATTATTCGCATATTCCGGATGTTGGATACTGGCCTTTGAAAAGCGATTAAGCAAATCTTCCTGCTCAAAGGAAAAAACAATCAGGTTGTCCACAATTTTTCTAAGATCATCAATATTCTCATCAATGGACTCTCCTTCCATGGCAGCCATCGATTGCTCCATGCTTTTGCTCAATTCCTTCATTTTTTTGGCAGCAGATTTCTGGCTTTTTTTTGCATTGTCAGACTTTTGCTCTTTCAACTCTTGCAAAGCTTTGTTTAAATCTTTATTGATGTCTTCCATTTCTTCCTTGTTTTCGGGAATTTTCATTGGGCGTTTCAGCCCTTGATTTTCCTTTTGCAATTCCTTGGATTCCTTTTTTAGTTCGTCAAATTCTTTATTGATTTCCTGTTGCTTTTCTGGAGTGTTTTTTTCGGGATTTTCATTAGACAAATTTTCTTCTTTTTTTGATAAATTTTCAATTTTTTCACGAAGCTGATTGGCCTTTTGCTCCACATAAAAACGTTTGGTGAGCTCAAGAATACGCTCTAAACTTTGTTCGTTGCGCTGGTTCTTTTTGGCCATATCTTTCAACTTATCCATCAAATCATCTTTGTCTAATTTTTTTGAAAGCTCTTTTAATTCCTGCAGCATTTTTTCCTGATCCGCTAACTTTTTGGTTTCTTCAATGCGTTTCAACAATTCCTCCTTTGTTTCTTTTGTATCCTTCCGGTCGGTTTGTTCTTTTATATTATTTTGCAGCTGGTTTGTTTGCTTTTGAATCATTTCCTGGTATTGTGTTTGCCGCTTCAACAATTCTTCCAATTTTTTTGTGTCACTCCAATCTATCTCCGCTTTTTTCTGAATTTCATTTTTAAGTTTTTCCAAATCGTCATTTGATTGTTTGGCTTTTTCAACCAACTTCGAAATCGCTCCTATATTTTCCTTTTGTTCATCCATCAACTGTTTGTTAATTTCTTTTTCCGTTTTTTTATAATAGGAAAATAGGTTGCTTTTGGTGCTTTTGCTTCCGTTTACGGCATCATTATCGAAAACTTCAAAATACAATTCATAATCCACGCCTTCATCCAAAGAAATTCCTTCAGGAAAAACATAATAAAAATCGGAAATGGCAGATTTATCCACAGGAATTAAATACGATTTAAGGGCTTTTGTATTCTTCTTGTCATAATACACCATTTGAAGTTTGTTTACACCATAATCATCGCTTAATTGCCCCACAAACTGAACCGGGCCACGAGTGATGGAATCAATATCGGAATTCACAATAATTTGCGGATGCGCATCGGGAATCACCTCAATCATAAAATTGAGCGATTCATAATCATTCAATTGCTGGTTAGAGGTGGTAATTTTATAGCTGATGGCATTAAATATTTGTTTTGAATAACTAAAATAATCGGAAGTGTTTTGGGTAAATTTTTCTGATTTATCATCACTTATAAATTGAACATTGTTCGTTTTTTGGGTTTCAATTTGCCAGGTAACTTTTGTTCCTTGAGGAATACTGGTATTTCCGGTATTTTGCAGCACTTCATTTTTTTTACCCGTATAAACCGGATATTGAAGCACCATTTTTAAATTGTTGATTACGGGTGTTGCAATGCTGTTGATTACATATATTTCTGAGGTTACGCCGTTGGCTTCCAAATAAAATTTTGTTGGTTTCTGAATTCTTGAAAAGAAATACTCAAACTTTCCCAAAGCGCTGCTTTCCAAATAATAACTTTCGTTTGAAAAGTTGATTTTAACATTTTCTGGAATGGTGTTGCCAATGATTTCCATCTGAAGCGTAAAAGATTCGCCTTCAACAACCGATAAGGAATCGTTTAAAATGGCAAAAGAAAATGGCGCAGGCGGTAAATAAACTTTGTTGTAATGCACCACCCGGGAAAAACTGTCGGTAAAAATGGCGCTGTTTCCAGTGATAAAAACCATCAGCCAAATGACAAAAGGAATGAGGACGAATTTAAGATATTTCTTGTTTTTGGAAAAATCGACAGCGCTTTTAAAAGAAATTGGCTGCAACGCTTTCGATTTTTGTTCGATACTGGCTTCAATCAATTCGGAATTTTGCTGGCTGTTTTTTAACTGCAACATATTCAGTAACTTATCCTTAACTTCAGGAAAATGATTGCCAATAATTTTAGAGGCTTCGATCTCTGTAATTCCCTTTTTCAATCCGAAAATCTTAATCAACGGAGAAATAATATAGCGCGCAAACAATGCGACTTCAATAATAACAAACAACCAAAATAATAGCGAACGCAGGATAGGTTTGAGCCATAAAAGATGTTCAACAAACAAGGTAAAAATAAAATACAGCACGCCAATCGCTAAAAATAATAGCAATCCCTTAATCAATTCATTAAAATAATATTTTTTAATAAATTCTTGAAGTTTGAACCGTATGCGATTAAAATTGTCCAATTTAATTTTCTTAAACCCAATATTAGCTTAAAAATAATTAAAATATGATTATGGTGATACAATTTTTTCTTTAATCGCGTATAAAACAAGTCCGATGCGTGATCTAACATTCAATTTGGCAAACAAAGCCTCACGGTAATTCTCGATGGTTTTGGGGCTTAAAAACATAGCGTCAGCAATTTGCTTGTAAGTCATTTCAGAACATGACAATTTCAAAAATTCCAATTCCTTTTCTTTTAAAATTATCCCTCCTTCATTTCTCTTTTCGCCTAAAGAATTTAACAAGGTATTGGCGACATTTTCTGTATAAAAATTTCCGGTAAAATAAACTTCTTTTAAAGCATGCTCCAATAAGGAAGGGTGAATGTCTTTTAGCAAATAACCATTAGCGCCCGCTTTAAGCATTTTTATGATTGTTTCATCTTCGTTCTCCATAGAAAGCGCTAAAACTTTAATTTCGGGAAAATTGCCTTTTAGCCATCTTGTTGCTTCAATACCGTTCATAATGGGCATTTGTATATCCATTAAAACAATGTCAGGATGTTTATTTTCACCTTCAAAGTAATTCATTAGTTCTTTTCCGTTAGCTAAAACAGCCAACACATTGTGCTTTTCAAATGCAGAAATTAGACCATTAAGCGCCTGCGAAAACAATAAATGATCATCAACAATAATTATATCAATTTTTTCCATATATTTTCTTATTTCGGACAATTAATGTATAATTTAGTTCCTTTATTTTCTGCCGATTCCATGACGAATTTTGCGCCTATTAATTTTGTGCGACTTTGCATATTCAGCAATCCGATTCCGCCTAAGTTATTGCAGTCATTCATATCAAAACCAACACCATCGTCTTCAATAAAAATTTCTAAATCAGAAGGATTAAAATTCAACATCACACTTAAAATATTGGCCTTAGAATGTTTTAGCGTATTGTTAAAAAACTCTTGTAAAATTCTAAATAAAATGATTTCTTTTTCATTGCTCAAATTAAAGGATTCGTTTGACACCTTTAATGACGCATTTATAAAATTTAAACGATTAAACCTGTTAATTTCATGGGTTAAGGACTCAACCAGGCCTTTATTTTTTATTGTTTCCGGATTTAAAGATTTTGCCAAATCCCTAAGTTCTTGAAGGCTTTTTCCAACAATTTCGCCGACTTCAATAATTTTATTTTGTTGAATTTCAGGCAATTCCATTTGAAGAATGTTTATTTGCATTTTTGCCACTGACAAAAGCTGCCCAACATTATCATGAATTTCCCAACTGATGTTTTTAAGCGCCTGCTCCTGAATTTCCAATTTTGATTTGGTGATTTCCTCCTCAAAACGAATTTTAGTTTCCCTTTGTTCAAGTAAATAGGCCGTTTTTTTCTGTTGAAAAAAAGAAAAAAACGAGATTAATGTTATTGCCAAGATTAAAAAAATGATCGTGACAACAAAAATCAAAACCTGTATTTCGGTTTGGTCCATAAGCTAAATATTATATTGCTTTTTACTCATTAAAAATCCGGAAATAAAACAAGCGCCCATAATGATGTTTAAACCGAATGCTATGTAACGAAAAGCTCCTCGGAAAGAAATGTATTCACCAATTACATATACGGGTATAAAACCTATATTGTAGAATAAAACCCCAATGCTTATCCAAAAAAATAACGATTTTTTAATATTTAAAATAGCATCGCTGTTCAACAATTCAGAAAAATAAAGCAATACGAAAATTACTATTAAAATTCTTCCAATAATAATATTGTCGATTAATGACTGACTAGCAAAATCCTTAAAAAATGAAATATTTATT
>JAUSOJ010000152.1 GCA_030656195.1 Lutibacter sp. | reverse complement strand
TATAACGTTCATCAAATTCAAGATTGAATTATATCAATATCCTAAATATAAAGGTACGCGAATTTAATTCGATTTTTGGTTTTGTCTGATTGCTAAAACTGAAAATAAATAAACTGTTCGCCACTTCCTTGCGCAATGGCTATCAGCAAAAACATAAAAGCCCAAACAACTCCTAAAACCCATGGAGACGTTTTTAATGAAACTTCTTTTAAAGAGGTGTTTCTCATAAACCAATGGCAAATAAACATTAAACCTACAACCACACACACTTTTATAATATCGAAGCTCTGCAATATTTTTTCGCCATCAGCATTTAAAAACAACATAGATGTAATCATATTCCAAGCTGTTTTAAATTCTCGCGCCCTAAAAAATACCCAAGTGAAGTTTACGCAAGTAAATGTTACAAAAGCCAAAAACATCCCATTCCACGCTGTAATTTTAAACGGAATATATCGCTTTTGAAGTTTTTCCAATATCAAATAAACGCCATGCAAACCGCCCCAAACCATAAAAGTCCAAGCGGCGCCATGCCAAAGACCACCTAATAGCATGGTAATCATAAGTGCGGCATACATACGTGTAACACCAAATCGATTTCCGCCTAATGGAATGTACAAATAATCCCTTAACCAGCTTGATAATGAGATATGCCATCGGTTCCATAAATCGGAAAAACCAAGCGCAGCATAAGGATACCTAAAGTTATCGGGCAATACCATTCCTAACATTAATGCAATTCCGATGGCGCAAGTTGAATACCCAGCAAAATCAAAAAATATTTGTCCGGAAAACGCTAAAGTACCCGACCATGCATCCCAAAAATTCAATACCTTTTCCGATCCAAAAACAGTGTCGGCAGTATCAGCCAATAAAGTATCTGCCATCACCACTTTTTGAAATAAACCAATGGTCAACAAAAATAAGCCCCAAATAAATTGGTTTACAGTCGCTTTTTTTTCTTCATAAAACTGCGAAATTAAATCGCCGGCTCTTACAATTGGTCCGGCCACCAATTGGGGAAAGAAGGTCACATAAAGCGCAAAATCCAAAAATGTTTTTGCCGGTTGCGTCTTTCTATTGTACATATCTATGGTATAAGACATGGTTTGAAAAGTATAAAATGAAATTCCCATTGGCAAAATAATATCCATTTTTTGGGGATGATAATAGATGTCTATTGAATTTACCAAGGCTGTAAAATTTTCCAACAAAAAATTTCCATATTTAAAAAACGCCAAAAAACCCAGATTTACAGACATGCTCAATAGCAGCCACAGATTTCTATTTTTTTGATTTTCTTCCTTAGCCAGTTTGTTTCCTGCAATCCAATCGACCATTGTGGAAATCCAAAGTAAAATAACCAATGGCGGATTCCAAAGTCCGTAAAAAACATAACTAGCAAACAAAAGCATTCTTTTTTTGTTGGTCCAGCTGAATAGTTTTAAATAATACAATGCCAAAACGATGACTAAAAATACGACGAAACTTAATGAATTGAATAACATAATTAGTTTGTTTTATAATTAGTTAATGCACCATCTTTGATCATTATTTTCACCAATTCTGTTGTGAAAAATTGCGCATCAGTAGCCGATAAATGGGACCATTCCGGACATTCCAAATTTTTAAATTGTTCATAATCCTCAAAATGGTAACTTTTCACTTGCGCCTGTTGCACCAAATCATCATAAAACTGATTTCTTGGCAATCCCATATTTTCTGCCATTCTAACGCCGCCGCTTGAAGGGCATCTAACTAAAATAACCTTTCCTCCTCTTGCTTCAAATTTCTTTAGATCGGCCAAAAAGAAAGCCATTGTCGATTTTTTATCGGGTGGCGGAGCTCCTTTTCCGAAAAACATCCAAACTTTTTTGATAGAGTTGGCATAAGCGGTATCGGTTACCGTAATTTCTTTCATTTTTAAATTTCTGTCTTTTGCTATTTCACCAAATTCATGGAATGGCGGCATTGGGTCAAAAACCCTATCTCCTATTTTGATTTTCCCCACCAATTCTTTTAATTTTAAACCATCAACCCCTTCATCTTCACTTAAAAAAGCGAAATTTTCTTGAAGCGGAATTGACAAAAAATGATTAGATCGCTGTGCATAGGTTCTTTTATGATAATAATTTATCCTAGATTGTGGCCATTCCCAAGGTCGGGCTTTAGGAAATGTGGTAGAAAAAAACAAACCGGGTGTTACACCAACCAATATGGTTCCCTTAAAATCTGTTTTTTCAACAATGTCGTGAAAAACCGGCAAGGGAGAAGAACCCACGCAAGCCAGTTGGATTGGACGTTTTCCAGTTTCTTTTTCCCATTCATTTAGCTGAATATCAAAGAGTACGCGTGATGATCCAATAAGCACTACATCCTGATCAGTTGCTTTTTCTAACCGCGATCGCTGTACTGACCATAGACTTTCATTGTCATCCAATGTTGGATAAAAGCCCTGTGTACGCCAATAAAATTCCCAACTGCCAAGGCCAATTACACTTAATGCAAAAGCAATAATTAAGGATTGTTTTAAATACATAATGGTTGGTTTGGTTTGTTAGTTTCAATTCAATTAAAATTTTCCTTCATTCACATCTTTTATAAATTTTATTAAGCCGGTGAAATAGGTTTGTGGATCGTCAAATTGTGAACAATGGCTGCCGTTGGTGGTTACACTTCGTCCGTTTTGCACCTCAGTAGCCATCCATTGCATATATTTTGGATCCATAGTGTCGAATTTAGCACCAAGCATTAAGGTTGGAACTTTAATTTCTTTGAGTCTATTGGATACATCCCAATTTTTTAAGGAGGCATTACCTGTCATACCAAATTCACTATGGCCTTGCATAAAAACATAAATATTTGGATTAAGATGCTCAAAAAGTAAGTTGATCGATTTTGGCCATTTTTCCAAAGGCATTCTCAAAATCTGTTCTGTATA
>JAUSOJ010000203.1 GCA_030656195.1 Lutibacter sp. | reverse complement strand
GCGCGTTTTTCTTTCACTTCATTTTGAAACGCCAATTCCTTGTTTGCAATGATCAACTCAGCTGCCCGTTTCTCTTTTACTTCATTCTGATAGGCAAGTTCTTCATTTGCAATCACCAATTCAGCGGCACGCTTCTCTTTTTCTTCATTTTGAAAAGCCAGTTCTTCATTGGCAATCACCAATTCAGCAGCTCTTTTTTCTTTAACATTATTTTGATAAGCCAATTCCTCGTTGGCAATAATTAACTCTGCCGCACGTCGCTCTTTTTCTCTATTTTGAAACGCCAATTCTTTGTTGGCAATAATTAACTCTGCCGCACGTCGCTCTTTTACTTTATTTTGAAAAGCCAGTTCTTCATTTGCAATAATTAACTCTGCTGCCCGTTTTTCTTTTTCTTCATTTTGAAAATCAAGCTCTTTTTTAGCGATAACCAATTCGGCTGCCCTTTTTTGTTTCTCTACATTTTGAAAAGCCAATTCCTTGATAGCGACCACCAATTCAGCTGCCCGCTTAACTTTATCTTCATCTTGTAAAGCCAACTTTATATTCGCAATCACCAATTCAGCAGCCCTTTTTTCTTCCGTTGTATCCATAAAACTCGTAATTTTGTGAATTAAAAAACATTAAACTACTGAATTGGTATCAATCTTAAATTCGCAGATTTTACCTTTTAAACTCCGTTAAAATTTAAGTGATATTAAATTTGCCTGTTAGAAAATAAAAATCAATTTATTTTCTGGCTTCATCAATTACTTCTTCTGCATCATCATAAACTTCTTCGGCTTGCGCTATTTTATTTTTAGCCATTTTAGTGGCTTCACTTTTCAAAGATTCAAATTTTTGCGTAGCCATATCAACAAATTCATTGAATTTTTCTTCAAATCCTTCAACATAATCATTGCCTTTTTGCGAAATTTTTTCTCTTGTTTTTGAACCTTTATTCGGTGCAAACAAAATTCCTAAAGCTGCTCCAACTGCTGCACTTGCCAATGTTACTAAAATTACTTTTTGTGCTTTCATACTATTTTATATTTTTATGAGATTAATAATTAATTTGTACAAAGATGCCGCAATTGCCCCTATTTTTTGTTACATAATTTTGATACAGAATTACATGATTCACACATTCTAGGAAAAATAAATCACATTATTATTTTACAATTTTTTTTTGGCGTTCTCCGCCAGCAGGCGGGTCGCGCTTTCCATTTCAATCTTTTTTTCGGAGAAAAACCTCAAAAAAGGATTTTCATTACAATCGCTAACGCAAATTGAATTAGGATCTCTGATTTTAGTCCCGATAGCTATCGGGATACGATTTTTGAAATTTCAACAGGCGTTAAACAATAAAATAACGTTAAATTCATTCAACAAAATTTACACAAAACAAATCGAAACAAGTTTTCATTATCTTTGCGCAAAATTTTTCAAAAATAAATATGGTTTCAGTAGAAGGATTGAGTGTTGAGTTTGGAGGTACAACGCTTTTTAAAGACATCTCTTTTGTGATAAATGAAAAGGATCGCATTGCCTTAATGGGCAAAAATGGCGCAGGAAAATCGACTTTGCTGAAAATCATAGCCGGACATCAAAAAGCGTCCAGCGGACGCATTTCTGTCCCAAAAGACAAAATAACTGCTTATTTGCCGCAGCATTTAATGACAGAAAATGACCGAACTGTTTTTCAGGAAGCTTCCCAGGCTTTTTCTGAAATATTGGCCATGCAAACCAAGATGGATGAATTAAACCATCAATTAACCGTTCGCACCGATTACGAATCGGATGAATATTACAATATTATTGAACAGGTTTCAGCTTTAAGCGAAAAACTGTACAGCAACGGCGAAATCAATTTTGATGCGGAAGTCGAAAAAATTGTGTTGGGATTGGGCTTTGAACGTGCCGATTTTAACCGTCCAACTGCCGATTTTAGCGGCGGATGGCGTATGCGCATTGAACTGGCGAAAATATTGCTGCAAAATCCAGATTTAATTTTATTGGATGAACCAACAAATCACCTCGATATAGATTCTGTTCAGTGGCTTGAAAATTTCCTGGTAAACAGCGGAAAAGCCGTGATTGTGATTTCTCACGACCGCGCTTTTGTGGATAAAATTACCACCCGAACCATTGAAGTGACCATGGGACGTATTTACGATTATAAAGTAAATTACTCTAAATACCTTGAACTGCGCAAAGAACGTCGCGAACAGCAACAAAAACAGTTGGATGAACAACAAAAAATTATATCCGACACACAGGAATTCATCGACCGGTTTAAAGGAACGTACTCAAAAACATTGCAAGTGCAATCGCGCGTAAAAATGCTCGAAAAACTTGAAATTGTGGAAGTTGATGAAATAGACACGTCTCACCTAAAACTCCGTTTTCCGCCTTCTCCCCGCTCGGGAACTTATCCGGTAACTGCTGAAAATGTGTCAAAAACTTACGACAAACATCTGGTGTTTGATGACGCAACTTTTGCCATTCAACGCGGTGAAAAGGTCGCTTTTGTAGGAAAAAACGGAGAAGGGAAATCCACTTTTATCAAAGCCATTATGGGCGAAATTGAGCACGGCGGTAAACTTACGCTCGGCCACAATACCATGATTGGTTATTTTGCGCAAAACGAAGCTTCTTTGCTCGATGAAACCGCCACTGTTTTTCAAACTATTGACAATGTTGCAAAAGGCGATATCCGAACCAAAATAAAGGATTTTTTAGGAGCTTTTATGTTTGGCAGCGAAGATTGGGATAAAAAAGTAAAAGTGCTTTCGGGTGGCGAACGCACGCGATTGGCTATGATTAAATTGCTGCTTGAACCGGTAAATCTTTTAATTCTGGATGAGCCCACAAACCATCTCGATATGCGAACCAAAGACATTCTGAAACAAGCGCTGATGAATTTCGACGGAACCTTGATTTTGGTGTCGCACGACCGTGATTTTTTAGACGGAATGGTGAGCAAAATATACGAATTTGGAAACAAACGGGTCAATGAGCATTTTGAAGGAATCCAGGAGTTTTTGGAACGCAAAAAAATGGTGCGTTTAAATGAGTTGGAAACCGCTGTTAAAAAATAAAATCTGTTTTAACAATACTGAATTCTCGCTTTAAGAACCTTGCGATCTTCACGCAATTCTTTGCGAACATTGCGGTTAAGGATTGATGGCAATTTCCAGTATTAGATACAATATGCAACAATGAAAGATAAAATAAGCATTTTAGGATGCGGCTGGCTTGGAAAGCCATTGGCCATCAGTTTAATCAAAAAAGGATTTACTGTAAATGGATCGACCACATCTGAAGAAAAACTTGGAAAATTTCAAGAAATTGGCATAACGCCCTTCTTAATCAGTCTTGACTATTTAACGCACAATATCTCTTTATTTTTAGACTCAGAAATCTTAATAGTGGCATTGCCTTCCAAAGATATTGAAGATTTTCGGAATTTGATTGGCCACATTGAGAAATCGCCTGTAAAAAAAGTCATTTTTATCAGTTCCACATCCGTTTATGGAAATTCTGAAGAAATTGTGACAGAAGAATCCGAAACGCTTCCTTCTGCTTTAACAACCATCGAAATGCTTTTTAAAAATTCAGCCCTTTTCGAAACCACCGTCATCCGTTTTGCAGGATTGTTTGGCTATAACAGAAAACCAGGTAACTTTTTTAAAAACGGACGAAAAATTCCGAATCCGGATGGATTTGTGAATATGATTCACCAAGATGATTGCATTCAGCTAATTGAAAAAGTCATCGAAAAAAATGCTTGGCATGAAGTCTTTAACGGCTGCGCGGACACGCATCCGATAAGAAGGGATTTTTACACAAAATGTACTTTAGATATCGGGCTTGAAATTCCTCAATTTGAAGATGTTACTGAAATACAACAAAAAGTGATTTCAAACAAAAAATCCAAAGAATATTTGGATTTTGAGTATACATATGGCGATCTTTTGAAGCTGAATTACGGAGAAATATAACTTCAGTTTTAATAAATAATTAGTTTTTTACGACTTCAATATTTAGTCCGGGAACACTCTTTATGTCTATTTCAACAGCAATTTCATTTCTTCGATTTATAAGTTGAAAAGGCGGATTGTAGCCAAAATAACTAAAATTATTGAAGTGCCTTATGTTGTTTTCTTTCAAAAGCGCTTTTAATTTGGCGGTATGTTCCGCTATTTTTTTGTCGTTAGACCAGCCACCAAAGGAAATTGTGGCTAAAAACTTTTCCTTTTCTGTTTTAAATTTAACATCGGGATTGTTTGGTTTTGGCAAATCAGCCAAGGTATATTTCGACGGAATCATAAATTGCATAGTGACCGTTTCATCTAAATTCATCACAACAGGCGAAGTCATCGCTATGGATTCTTTTTTCTCATTCCCTCCAAAAATATAGCCGGCCAACGATTTAAAGCCCGTACCCGAACTTTTTTGGTAAGAATCCGTTTTCATGGTTACATAAGAAAAATTGGCGGCAGCATATTTTCGAATTTCAAATTGGTCGTATTTCTTCAGCACTTTGTAAGAATACATTTCAATATCACTTGTTGTTTTCAAGAAAATAAATTGGCCAACGATCAAAATAATTCCCAAAGAGGCACCTATAATCAGTAAAATTTTCATTGTTTTATGCATTTATTTACTTAACCAAGTTAACAATTTTATCGCTTAAAGGCTCTGTGATACTGTAAAAAACGTCGATTAATTTACCATTTTCATCCACCAAATATTTTTGGAAATTCCATTTTACAGAGCTTTCCATAACGCCATTCAACGATTCTTTGGTCAGCCAGGCATACAAAGGATGCTGATTTTCCCCTTTCACGTCTATTTTTTCTGTCATTAAAAAATCAACACCATAATTTTTTTCGCAAAAACTTTTAATTTGGGTTGTTGTTCCAGATTCTTGCTCGCCAAATTGGTTGCAAGGCAAACCAATGACCACCAATTTGTCTTTATAAGTTTCGTGCAATTTTTGTAAATCCTTATATTGTGGTGTAAAACCGCACTCGGAAGCTACATTCACAAACAAAATTTTCTTTCCTTTAAACTGATTTAAATCTATTTTTTCACCAGTTAAACTGTTGATTGCTATTTCGTACATATTGGTAGGTTTTAAGTTCGTCTTTTTTTCTTGTGCACATCCTTGAAGTAAGGAAGTAAAAATTAAAAAGATTGTTGCTATTTTTAAGGTTTTCATTTTTTTAAATTTTAAACGTTACAATACCGCAATCTAAGTTAAATATTTGTCCTGATATAGCACTTGCATTTTCAGAAATTAAAAAATCTGCCAATGCTGAAACATCGCTTGTGTTCAAATATCTTTTTAACGGATGTTTTTCTGCGATAACTTCCTTCATTTTATCGTTCCTCAAAATTTTTGAAACCAAATCGGTATCTGTAACTGTCGGCGCTATGGCGTTTACCCTAATTGTCGGCGCCAGCTCTGCTCCCAGCGATTTTGTCAATCCGTCAATCGCCGATTTTGAGGCTGCAACACTTGCGTGATATGGCATTCCCAATTTTGCGGCAACTGTGCTGAACAACAAAATATTTGGATTGTTTCCGTTTTTTAAGGGTTTTAGGTATTTTTTAATGGTTTTTACCGCACCAATCACATTAATCTCAAAATCGGTCCTAAAATCTTCTATGGTTAAGGTTGAAATTGGTTTTAAATTTACGCTGCCCGGACAATAAATTAACGTGTCAATTGATTCAAGATCAGGTAATTCATCATTTAATATATCACAATTGTAATGTGTTAAATTTGGATGATTGATTTCAGGAGCTGTCCTGCTGATGTTAAAAACGTTGTTGTTCAGATTTAGTTGGGAAGTTAAAATGGCATTTCCTATTCCTTTGCTTCCGCCAATAATTACAATTGTTCTCATTTTAGTTCTTTATGTACAGCGCTTTACAAGTTAACTGTTCTTGATATAATTTTGAAGCTCCGCTATTTTTTGGGGATTTTTAAAAGCGCCGCCGTAATACGTGGTGATTGTGGTTGAAGTATCATCTTTAATTCCTCTTGAACACACACATAAATGTTTGGCATCAATAATAACAGCAATGTCTTCTGTTTTTAAAATATGCTCTAAATCTTTCCCGATTTGGTTGGTCAATCGTTCCTGTACTTGCGGTCTTTGCGCATAATACTGCACAATTCGGTTTAGTTTCGACAAGCCAATCACTTTTCCTGATGAGATATAAGCCACGTGTGCTTTTCCGAAAATTGGCACAAAATGATGTTCACAATTTGAATAAAAGGTGATGTTTTTTTCCACCAACATTTGGTTGTATTGGTATTTATTTTCAAACAATGACATTTTTGGCTTATTCTTCGGATTCAATCCCGAGAAAAT
>JAUSOJ010000142.1 GCA_030656195.1 Lutibacter sp. | reverse complement strand
AAAATGATATGTTTGCCATTGCTTTTGGAGGTCGTTTTAAAATTAGCCCTAATACTGCCATTATTGCAGATTATAGCCAGCCTTTAACACAATTCAATCAGAAGAATCCGCATCCTGGAATTAGTATTGGTGCTGAATTTGCAACGTCTGCTCACGCTTTTCAAGTTTTCTTAACCAATTACTCAGGAATTGTTCCACAACAAAATTATATGAAGAATCAAAACGATTTCTTTAAAGGAGATTTCTTAATTGGTTTTAACATTACACGAAACTATAATTTCTAGATAATTAACATCATTAAACAATAAAGCTTCGTAAATTTAAATTTAGGGAGCTTTTTTTATTTTATGGATTCTAACCTTATTGATATAATTAAAGACGAATTGCCATTTTAAAGGTAATTTAAATTGGATGATTTAAAATATATTTTGTTACCTATATTTCATAGTTATGTAACCAAACTAACACAATATTTGATCCATTTTAAGTATAATAACTCTAAATTACACCTAAAAATCTTGTTTTCAGCATTTTAAAAAAATTAAAACACTGATTTTTATCATAGAAAAACAACATCTATGTTCCTATTTTTATACCACATTAAAAACAACATTTTAAATAAACTTAAGGTTAACTTAGACAGAAAAGCATCCTTGATTTCAAAAATAATTTTTATATTGCTTTACTGTTTAACCTAAACTTTTACTACTATGGATAAAAAGACTGAAAAAAAAGGAATACAAATCTCAAGAAGAGGAATCTTACCGATTTTGGGAGGTACTTTACTGCTGCCTTTGCTGGGATTTGGAAAAACATCAATTGCTGATGAAATATTGCTTCCTGAAGAAGATGAAGAATATCAAACTTTGTTAAAACCTGATGGTACTTCTGTTAGGGTTAAAGTGAGCACTGTTAAAAATTCGAAAATTATTCAGAAGAATATTTCTAACGAATCATTTCTTAATTGGCTGGGCAGAAAACTATAATGTCCTTTAATTACTACTATGTATGAAAAATAACAACACTAATTCAAGGCGTAAATTTCTTGATAAAGGATTAAAATTGGGTCTGATTACCGCAATCGGCGCAGTTGGATTAACGAAAATTGCTTCCAAATTAAACGCAAAAACCAACGAAGGTTCAACCGGTAAAATGGAACTTATGACTACTGACGGAACTATCATTGAGGTAGATTCTTCAGAAGTTATGGAAATGGATCATTCCAAAAAACAACCGCACGAAGAAGCGTATGACGTTCGTGAAGGAATGCCTAACCGAAAGTTTGTGATGGTTATAGATTTGGCAAAATGTAAAAATGCCTTAAAATGCCAAGTCGCCTGCAACAAACAGCATTATATCACCGGTGATCACGCCTGGCTCAAGGTCTATAAAATGCAAGAAGATGCAGATACCGCACCTTATTGGATGCCTACTACTTGTATGCATTGTGATCAACCAGCTTGTGTAACTGTTTGTCCGGTTGATGCCACTTTCAAAAGAAGAGACGGACTGGTATTAATTGACAATGAGCGTTGTATTGGATGCAGATTCTGTATGGCCGCATGTCCGTATTCTACCCGTGTGTTTAACTGGAAAGAACCAAATCAGGGTGAAATTACCATGCTTATGGATATGGAAAACCAAACAGAGCATCACTCTCCAGAATTCACTGGTTTGCCTAGTGTAAAAGGAACTGTTGACAAATGCGATTTTTGTCCGCACGCCATAAAAGAAAATGTGTTGCCACATTGCGTTACAGCTTGTCCAAACGGCGTATTCTATTTTGGAGACAAATACGAAGACACGGTGACCAACGGAGAAGAAACACTTCGATTAAGTAAATTATTAGAAGATAAACATGGATACAGATTAATGGAAGGCTTGGGGACTAAACCAAGTGTGTTCTATTTACCGCCTGTTGACAGATTGGTAGATTTTAAAGAAGGATTAGAGAGTTTCACCGATTTTAAATCTGTTGATTAACAATAATAATTATGAAACGAGTTTTACTAATTTCAATTCACAAGAAAATGTTTAATAGCGAACAGCATATGTTACCACTAAAAAATAAAATTTAAACATATGAAAAATTACGAAAAATTACTTAGCGATTTAGCGCCTCAAAAATTTGGCAAAAAAGGTGTTATATGGACAATTTCTTTGGTTGTTTTAATCGTTCTAGGAATCATTGCCTATATCGATCAAATTATTAGAGGACAAATGGTCACCAACATGAACGATTATGCATTGTGGGGCGTTTATATCTCAAATTTTGTGTTTTTTGTTGCAACAAGTTTTGTTGGAACAGTTGCTGTTGCCGTTTTAAGGCTTACCAACAACAATTGGAGAACACCAATTGTAAGAATTGCTGAGATTATTGCAGTAGCAGCCATTATTATGGCAGGTATTACCATCACCATTGATATGGGAAGACCCGATCGATTGTTGAATTTATTTATTCACGCTAGAATGCAATCCCCTATTACCTGGGACGTTATCATCATACCTACCTCTATGATGGTTTGCTTATTATTATTGTATTTCCCTTTGTTGCCAGATTTTGGGCTGTTAGGCAAATATTATCAAGACACAAAACCAACACTAAGTAAATGGTATAAAAGACTTTCATTGAATTGGACAGGCAGTGATGCCCAAAAAGCAATTCAAACTAAATCAATTCATATCATTGCCATTTTAATTATTCCTGTTGGTTTTATGTTACAGACTATTGATGCCTGGTTATTTTCAACTTTATACAGGGTTGGTTGGGACAGCACCAACTTAGGTGCCTATTTTATTTCGGGAGCATCTGTAGCCGGTATTGGCGCCTTGGTATGCGTTGTGTATGTTCTTCAAAAAGCTTATAAACTAGAAGACTATATTACCGACCTTCATTTTGATAAATTGGGTAAATTTTTGGTATTGGTATGTTTAATTTACCTCTACTTCAATTTGAATGAGTATTTAATTCCTCAACTTACTTCAAAAAAAGGAGCAACTACGCATATAAACGTTTTACTCATAGGAGATTATGCACCGCTATTTTGGTTTGTAACTATTGGGGGTTTAGTTATACCTGTTATCGTTTTGTTATTTAAACAAGGACGAAAACCATTACCTATGTTTTTGATTGGCTTATTAGTGGTTGCCGGTTCTTGGTGGAAACGTTACTTAATTGTTACGCCTACCCTATTGCACCCTTTTTTACCCATACAAGGTGTGCCGGAAGAATGGCGTCATTACTTCCCAAGCCTTCATGAGTGGGCCATAACAATAGGAACATTGGCTATGGCGCTGCTAATTATCACTATTCTGGTTAGATACGTACCTATAGTGCCTATTCAAAAAACCGCTGACGAACAAGAAGCATTAGAACTTAATAAAACTACTAAATCATGAGAAATCAAATGATAACACGCCACTTTTTTCTTGTTGTATTAAGTGTGTTTTTATGCACTTCTGTATTTGCACAGGACAGGGTAAGATTAAAAGCCGATTATGTTAAAATAATGAATGGTGAAGTTTATCTTGACATGCAGGCAACCGCAAGGGTAAATGACGAAAATGTAAATGTTTCAAAAATAGAATTAATCATTTATAATTTGGTTGATGATGAGCAAATTGAAATAGGTAAAACTATAACCAATATGCAAGGTAAAAGTAAATTTATACTTAAAGATTTAAATTCGTTAACACCAGATGCATCAAATACCTATAATTTAGAAGTTTCATTTGATGGAAATGATGCATTTAAAGGCGCTTCTAAAAGCGTTAGCTTTAAAGACGCCGCTATCGAAGCAAAACTTGTAACTATAGACAGCGTTCATTATATTTCTGCAACCCTGAAGGATAAATCCACTGACAGCCTACTTATTGGACAGTCTCTAAAAGTTCAGATTCAAAGGTTATTTAAAAATTTACCAATTGGTGAAGAATTTAATGAAACTGACGAGGATGGCACAATACTTGTACCTATACCAGAAGGAATACCTGGTGTTGATGGAATATTGACTATTGAAGTAATTTTGAGCGAAAGCGAAGAATATGGCACTGTAAAAACAATAGTAAAAGCGCCGATTGGTAAGCATATAGTTGATGAGTCAACGTTTGACCAAAGAACAATGTGGTCACCAAGAAGCAAAACACCGTTATTCCTACTTATATTTCCAAATTTATTGACATTTGGAATATGGGGAATCATTATTTATCTAATATTAAATTTAATAAAAATTAACAAATCCTAAATTAAAAAAAAATGAAAACATTCAAAATTTTAACACTAGTCGGAATTATTTCTTTTGCATTTTACTCGTTCACAACGCTTACTGCCCAAGAACCTTGGCCAGTGCCTGCAAAATATCAAACGATGAAAAATCCAGTGGCACCTAAAACTGATGCAGCAATAGGAAAATCATTATATACAAAACACTGTAAATCTTGCCACGGTACCGAAGGTTACGGAGATGGTCCAAAAGCCAAAGAAATGAAAGGTGATTTAGGAGATTTTTCATCTAAAAAATTCCAAGCACAAAGTGATGGTGCATTATTTTATAAAACTTCTATTGGAAGAAAAGATATGCCAGAATTTACTAAAAAAATGCCTTCAGATGAAGACAGATGGTTAATCGTTAATTATATGAGAACATTAGCCGAAAAATAAAAAATTGAATTCAATTTTAAAAGCCGATCTTATTGATCGGCTTTTTTTATGCTTAAGAATTTACATCTCATTTAAGAATTATAAATTGCTTCTCAATTTATAATTTTATTAGCAAACAAAATAGGTCTCAAGTAATATTAAAACATCCAAAACTAGCCGTTTTATATAAAACACATTGTTTTTATACTCTTTTTAAAAAACTCAACGTATCGTACCTATTTATTTGTAAGCCATTTTTAGATGGACTCTTTTTAAATAATCTTCTATTACTTTGAATTGGCAAAATAATTTCAATAATTCAAAAGAAACTTCTTCATATCACAAAACAAAATCCAGTTTATCCGCCCTTAATCTTTCAAATTTTCTGATCACACCTATTCCTTAAGCAAATCAACATCTAATTTAATTCCCCAAAAAAAATATCCTTATGTAACATTTATTACTTATGGTTTTAAGATATTATTGTATGACTTTATTTGCGTAAAATGACTTATGTCATCATTTACTTAGCCATATCTCAGTAAATTTATACAATGAAATTAGCATATTAATAATTTATGATAGCCAATTTTATGAATAATAAAAATAAACGATTTTAAAATGCCAATTTAAACGGAAATCACATTTAAATCGATTGAACTTAACCAAAGATATAATGAAAAATAAACAAACAGAAGAAGGCGGAACCGACAGACGTAAATTCCTGAAATTGGGAATAATGACAAGTCTCACAGCAATTGCAGGCACTTCAATCGTAAACAATTTAGCAGCACAAGAAGAAGAAGGAATAGCAAAACCTTCCGGCGAAGTTATGCGACTTTTGACACCCGACGGAAAAATAGTTGAAGTTGACGCATCCAACATTAATAACTATCCTGAAGCTTATATTACGCCAGAAGAATCCAGAAAAGGAATTCCAGACCGTAAATTTGTGATGGTTATAGATTTGGCCAAATGTAAAAATGCCAGAAAATGTGTTGAAGGCTGTCAAAAAGGACACAATTTAGACTACCACCAAGAGTTTATGCAAATTAAACTTATTCAAGACAATCCTTTAGCAGAACCATATTGGTTTCCAAAAAACTGTATGCATTGTGATGAGCCACCTTGTGTAAAAGTTTGCCCAACTGGAGCTACTTATAAAAGAGAAGATAATATTGTTTTAGTTGACAACGAGCGTTGTATTGGCTGTAAATTCTGTGTAACCAGCTGTCCATATTCTGCTCGTATATTTAACTGGGAACACAATGCCAAATTCGATGACAAAAGTCAACCCTATTCTCCAGAAACAAACGTTCCCGGAGCTATAGGAACAGTAACCAAATGCGACTTTTGTCCAGATTTATTAAGACAAGGTTTATTGCCACATTGTGCACAATCTTGCCCTGAAGGTGTCATTTATTTTGGCGACAGAAACGAAGATATAGTAACCAACGGAGCAGAAACAGTTCGTTTTTCAGAATTGATTAACAAGCGTGCTGGATATCGTCATTTAGAACACTTAGGAACCAAACCTAATGTATATTATTTACCTGCAGTAGATAAATTGTACGAATTAGAAGATGGATTTGATGTAAACGAGGAAGTAAAAGAACGTTATAAAAATGTTCCTTATGTACAAGAATTAAAAAAACAAGGTAAAATTTAACACTAAAGATTTTAAATATGGATATACAATCTAGAAAAAGAGAATTATTCAAAGAATTTGCGCCAAGATTAGAAACAACTTCCAAGGTAAGTAAAATATATATAAGTTTCTTAGTTGCAATAATTTTAGTTGGAATTTATGCTTTTTATTTACAAATGTCTGAAGGGCAAATTGTAACCGGAATGAGAGATAATGTTGTGTGGGGTATTTATGAGGTTAACTTTATTTTATTAGTTTGCATCAGCTATTCAGGTGCATTTATTTCAGGAATATTACACTTTTTTCATACGCCTTGGAAAACTGCGATTGCGAGAATTGTTGAAATAATAACCGTATTATCATTACTTATAGGACCCATTTATATTTTATTATGTATGGGCAGATTAGACAGGTTACATTATTTATTTATGTATCCTAGAATTCAATCTCCAATAACCTGGGATATTATCGCAATTATTACCGACATAGTTGCTTGTTTTATTTATCTGTACTTAACTTTTATTCCAGATTTTGCTATTTTAAGAGATCATTGTGAAGAACGTAAAATACCGAAATGGGTTAAGAAATTGTATAAAACTTTAGCTATTGGTTATCAAGACACTAAAACACAGCGCGATCGATTACATAAAATAACAAGAATAATGTCTACAATAGTAATTGTACTTGCAATTGTTGCATATACTGTATTGGCGTGGATTTTCAGCTTAACACTGCAACCTGGTTGGAATAGCACAATTTTTGCTCCATATTTTATTGTTGGCGGATTATTTTCGGGAGTTGCTTTTATTATAGTAACAATGTTTTTAGTGCGTAAATTTTATAAGCTTGAAAAATATATACGTAAAATGCATTTTAAAGTAGGTGGAATTATTTTATTAATTCTAGCAATGCTTTATGGATATTTTACTTTTACTGAATATTTTTCAAGATGGTTCAGCCACAAAGAAATCGATACTAATTTATTAGACACGTTATTTACAAGATACTTTTGGGAATTTATATTAGCCAATTATGTGGGAATTCTAGTGCCAATTGGAATTTTATTCTTCAAAAAATTTAGAACAATTAATTGGGTTACAATCGCTTCTGTAATTGCTTTAGTAGGTATTTGGATTAATAGATATTTAATAGTAATTCCAACGTTAGAAACACCTTATGTGCCAATT
The DNA here is from genome assembly GCA_030656195.1 of Lutibacter sp. Taxonomy (GTDB): domain Bacteria; phylum Bacteroidota; class Bacteroidia; order Flavobacteriales; family Flavobacteriaceae; genus Lutibacter. Next base: position 5,536 of record JAUSOJ010000142.1, on the reverse strand, counting down.
CAAGATACTAGGGTTGATTACATTTTCTATGCTGCATCTTGGGTTGAAATTGCACTAAGTTTTGCTGGAGCTGCAGCATTCTTACTCATGTTCACATTAATAGGAAAAATAGTTCCACTTGTTCCAATGAACTATATTTTAGATGGCCGAACTCCACCTAAAAAAGTTCAAAAGAACATCAATAAAGAAATATCAGAGTAATAATAAATTTGAAGAATTATGAAAAGTAATCTATATAATCACACCTTTTTTATTTCAATAATTGCTGCATTATTAATATGTACCAATGGAATAGCCCAACAAATCGATTTAAGTAATTACAGTATGCGATTTGTTTTTAAAACAGTCAAACAAGCTGATAATGCTCGTTTACTTGAAGTATCATTTATTGGCTTCAATGATGAAGACAGAAAAGATAAAATTCCGGTTTTTGGGGCTGAAATACAATTCCTTAATGTCTTGAATGATGAAGAAATTCTTTTAGGATCTTCAAAAACTTCAAAAGAAGGGACGGCCCAGTTAATTCTTCTTGAAAATCAAAAATACGCGACTGATGAAGATGGGTATATTAATTTAAAAGCACGTTTTAATAGTACTGATGCTTTAAGTGAAGAAGAAGCGGAAATCATGGTTAAAGATTTGCATTTAGACCTCAATTTATCCGAAATTGATTCTGTAAAAACTGTAACACTTACCGCTTTTACTATAAACAGTTTAGGTGATAAAATTCCTGTAAGCGATTTAGATGTTATTATCAACCTTAATACAATGCTTTCTAAAATGAACATTAATGAAGGCTCTATTATTGATGGAACATATACATTTGAGATGACTGAAAGTTTTGCAGGAAATCCAAAAGGTGAATTAACAATTTCCACAATTATTGAAGATAACGATGAATATGGTAATATAATTCAGGAGAAAACTGTACAATGGGGAACAATTACCAAACAAATAAAGGCCGATGAAAACAAGTTATGGACAAAGGCTGCACCAATTTGGATGTATGTGGTATTAACCATACTACTATTAGGTGTTTATATAAATTTTATTTACACCATTGTAAATTTGGTGAAAATAAAAAGAGAGGGTGATAATATAAAAACGGAACCTAAAAAAAATTATACGGTCTACTAATACGAATACATTTAATTTAAAATCAAAAATAAATAAACATAATTAATATAAATTTAAATACAATGAAAACACTTAAAACTTTAATGATTATTGGAATAGTTAGTATTGGACTTTTATCCTTCAGTAAATTAACACAAGAAGAATGGAAAGTTCCTGCTAAATACCAAACCATGAAAAACCCAACTACAGCAAATAAAGAAAACCTTGCAATTGGCAAATCTTTATATTCAAAACACTGTAAATCTTGCCATGGCACAACAGGTTTGGGAGACGGAACAAAAGCAGCTAATTTAAAAGGCGATTTGGGAGACTTTTCATCAAAAAAATACCAATCGCAATCTGATGGAGCAATATTTTATAAAAGCTATATTGGCAGAAAAGACATGCCAAACTACGAAAAGAAAATGACTGAAGAAGATATGTGGTTTACCGTTAATTACATGAGAACAATGGGTAAATAATTTTTAAATGAATATCTTCATTTAAACGAGTTAAATTTATTAAATAAAAAAAGGTTTAGCTTTCGCTAAACCTTTTTTGCATTTTATTTAAACCATTATAACATAATTAACTTAAGGTTTTAGCAAAGCCATAAGCCGCCAAATAATAAAAATAATCAACATAAAATAGATGATCAACATTTATTGATATCTAAATTATATAAGCCTTTAACCAAATTTTGTGCTGCTATATTAACCCATTATAAATTAATTTTAAAACGAAACAACATGAAAAAATTATTTATTATCGCAATTATAGGGACTTCCCTATTCTTTCAAAATTGTAACACAAAAGAAAAACAGGAAAAAACTGACACTCTTAATGATTCCATTGTTACAGAAACCGTAATCATTGATTCTGTCGCGACTGAAAATGGAACAGCGGTTATTACAGAAGATATAACAATTCAAAATGAACCAGTTGACAAATCAACAACCGTAACTAAAGTCACGGTAAAAGAACCAACAAAAGTTGTTACGCAAACAACAACTAAAACTAAAGTTGGCGACAATACAACAACTGAAGTTGAAACAAAAGTAGTTGTTACGGAAGAACCAAAAAAAACAGTGGAAGTTGAAGCACCTGTGAAAGTAGTTGTTAAAGAGCCTACAGTCACTGCAAGCACTTCTGATTGGGTAGTTCCTGCAAAATATCAAACTAAGAAAAACCCAACTACAGCAAATAAAGAAAACCTTGCAAATGGTAAAACTTTATATTCAAAACACTGTAAATCTTGCCATGGCACAACAGGTTTAGGAGACGGAACAAAAGCAGCTAATTTACAAGGCGATTTGGGAGATTTTTCATCAAAAAAATACCAATCTCAATCTGATGGGGCTATATTTTATAAAAGCTATATTGGCAGAAAAGACATGCCTAACTATGAAAAGAAAATGACTGAAGAAGATATGTGGTTTACAGTTAATTACATGAGAACTTTGGGTAAATAATTTAAAATGAATATCTTCATTTAAACAAATTAGATTTATTGAATTCAAAAGGTTTAGCTTCCGCTAAACCTTTTTTTGTGTTCTATTTAAAAGATTACAAGTTAAATAACTTAAGTTTTTAGCAATCCAAAAATTTGATAAATAAGCAATCCCATCAACCCAAAATAGATGAATGATGTAAGTCTTTCTATAAATTGTGTAACAAATGTCACCAGCTTTTCTGGTAAATTTGTGCTGTTATATTAACTCAATACAAATTAATTAATAAAACGAAATATCATGAAAAAATTATTTATTATTGCAATTATAGGGACTTCCCTAGTGTTTCAAAATTGTAACACAAAAGAAAAACAGGAAAAAACTGACACCCTTAATGATTCCATTGTTACTGAAACCGTAATCATTGATTCTGTCGCGACTGAAAATGGAACAGCGGTTATTTCAGAAGATTTAAACATTCAAAACGAACCGGTTGACAAATCAACTACCGTTACTAAAGTCACTGTAAAAGAACCAGAAAAAGTTGTTACGCAAACAACAACTAAAACTAAAGTTGGCGCTAACACTACAACCGAAGTTGAAACAAAAGTAGTTGTTACAGAAGAGCCAAAAAAAGTTGTAGTGGCAGAAACACCGGTAAAAGTTGCGGTTCAAGAACCAAAAGCCACCACAAGTACTTCTGGCTGGGTTGTTCCTTCAAAATACCAAACCATGAAAAACCCAACTGATCCAAAAGTTGATTTGGCCATTGGAAAATCGTTATACGGCAAACATTGTAAATCTTGCCACGGTAATGAAGGTTACGGTGACGGAACAAAAGCTAAAGAAATGAAAGGTGATTTAGGTGATTTTTCATCTAAAAAGTTTCAGGCACAAACTGATGGCGCCTTATTTTATAAAACCACTTTTGGAAGAGATGATATGCCTGCATATAACAAAAAAATTCCATCAGATGAAGACAGATGGCTAATTGTTAATTATATGAGAACTTTATAACAATAAGCTTAAAAATATAACATAAAAAAAACCGAACAAATTGTTCGGTTTTTTTATGTTATATAGTCATGGAGAAGATCCTGATTTCCGGCTGGTTCTCCACCAGCCTCAAATCAAATGCCATGCAAATATTTCGCACAAACATTCTTCCTTCTTCTTTTACCACAATTTTGTTGTCAGTAACTTCAATTAAACCGTCTCCTATAATTTCGCCCAAACGCGCGATAATTTCATTTTTAACTTGAGAAGTTAAACCAATATTCCATTCAGTTTCCAAATTACACATCAAATTTAAAATGTGCTTTCTGATGATCAAATCGGTATCCGTTAACAAATGTCCTCTAAAAACAGGCAATTCGCCTTTATTTACGCGATCTGTATAATCATCTATTTCTTTTTCGTTTTGCGCAAATGCATACCAGGAATCGCTGATGGAGGACATTCCCAAACCAATCATCAGTTCCGTTTTACCGGCAGTATAGCCCATAAAATTACGATGCAGTTTTTTAGATTTCATAGCCTTGTGCAACGAATCACTTGGCAAAGCAAAATGATCCATGCCTATTTCAACATAACCATTGTCAAAAAACAATTGTTTCCCCAATTCATATAAATGGCGTTTTTCATCATCTTTTGGCAAATCACTGTCCTCAAAACCTCTTTGTCCAACACCTTTTATCCAAGGCACATGGGCATAACTGTAATAAGCAATTCTATCCGGTTTTAAAGCAATGGTATTTTTAATGGTATTTCTGATGCTTTCTTCCGTTTGAAAAGGCAATCCGAAAATTAAATCGTGACTGATTGATTCGTAGCCTATTTTTCGTGATAAATCATGTACCTTTTTTACCTGCTCAAAACTTTGGACTCTATGAATCGCTTTTTGAACTTTAGGATCATAATCCTGAATACCAAAACTATTTCTTCGAGAACCTAAATCGTACATTGTTTGTAATTGGTCTTCTGAAGTATAATTTGGGTGACCTTCATAACTAAAGTCGAAAATCTCAAATTTATCGGCTCTTTTAAAAATCCCGTTGATTAATTTCTTTAAATTTTCAGAAGAAAAAAATGTTGGCGTACCGCCTCCCAAATGGATTTCTCTAATTTTTGGACGTTTTCCCAACAAATCGCAATACAAATCCCATTCTTTTAAAACGGTATCCATATAAGGCTGCTCAACTTCATGGCGTTTGGTAATTTTTTTATGGCAAGCACAAAATGTACACAAACTTTCACAAAAAGGAAGGTGAATATATACGCTTATTCCTTCACTGTCATTGCTTTCATTAAAAGATTTCACCACCGTTTTTTTCCAGTCTTCGATCGCAATTCCCTCTTTGTCCCAAAAAGGAACAGTCGGGTAGCTGGTGTATCGTGGACCAGGAATATTGTATTTTTGTATTAGGTTTTTCATTTTCTTGTTTGTTATTGCAGCTTGTTAATAATTATAAATTTTTCATTTATAACAAATAAAACCAACAACTATTTATATTCCTTTACGGCATCAATAAATGCCTTTGCATTTTCTAACGGCACATTTGGTAAAATTCCATGGCCTAAATTAACGATGTATTTATCTTTTCCGAAATCGTTAATCATTTTGGTCACAATTCTTTTGATTTCCGCTGGTGGCGACAATAAACGCGCTGGATCCATATTGCCCTGAAGCGTTATATTTCCACCTGTAAATTTTCTTGCCATTTGCGGTGTAATTGTCCAATCTACCCCTAAAGCCGAAGCATTTGATTTAGCCATATCTTCCAACGCAAACCAGCAACCTTTTCCAAAAGCAATTACCGGTGCATCATCTTTCAATGCTTCAATAATTTGGTTGATGTATTTCCATGAAAATTCCTGATAATCAACTGGTGATAACATTCCGCCCCAAGAATCAAAAATCTGCACTGCATCAACACCCGCTTTTACTTTTTCTTTCAAATAAGCAATGG
>JAUSOJ010000128.1 GCA_030656195.1 Lutibacter sp. | reverse complement strand
AATAACTTATCGGAAATAGAAATTCAAAACCAAAAAATTATTGACAATAAAGAACTAAATCTTTATGAAGCTTTAATTCCCGTAATTATTTTGATGGCGATGCTGGCCTACAACATATTTTTCGCGGGTGGAGAATTGTTGGGAGAATATTCCAATCAGTTTATTTTATTGATGGGAGGAATCATTGCTTCCGCAGTTGGTTTTTTAAATAAGGTTTCCTTAAAAATAATGATTAGGGAAATTTGGGAAAATTTAAAAAGCGTTTTTGTTCCAATTATGATTTTATTTCTGGTGGGCGCTTTGGCCGGCACTTGGCTGGTTTCCGGAATTATACCGGCAATGGTGTATTACGGACTTCAAGTGTTGAGTCCGGGTATTTTTTTACCGGCATCCGTTGTAATTGCAGCAGTTATTTCCGTTGCAACGGGCAGTTCCTGGACCACTTCAGCAACTGTAGGGATTGCTTTGGTAGGTATTGGAACCGCGTTGGGAATCCCAACTGGGATGATTGCCGGCGCCGTTATATCAGGAGCGTATTTTGGCGATAAAATGTCGCCGTTAAGCGATACCACAAACCTGGCCCCAGCTATGGCAGGAACCGATTTGTTTACACACATCAGGTATATGACATTTACAACGGTTCCATCCATCATTATCACCATTGTTGTTTTTGGGATTATCAGTTTAAATATTGACACCACAGGAACTGCAGATATTAGTGGTTTACTGAACACCATAAAAACCACTTTTAACATAACGCCTTATTTATTTATCGTTCCATTATCCGTGATTGGTTTAATTTTATTCAAAATAAAACCATTAATTTCATTGGGAATAGGGGTTGTTTTGGCCGCAATATTCGCCTTTATTTTTCAGCCCGAAATATTAAACAGTTTGGCAAGTTCAAATTTTAGGGCCATTGTAAATGCTGTTTTTGTGGATACTGAAATTGTTACCGATAACATTAAACTAAATGAACTGTTCAGTGCCGGCGGAATGAAAGGAATGCTTTGGACAATTTTTCTGATTTGTTGCGCCATGGTTTTTGGCGGAACGATGGATGCCATTGGTGCCTTAGCAAAAATCACCAAAGAATTGTTAAAACTGGCTAGTTCAATTTTCGGATTGTTTTTTAGCACGGTGGTAAGTTGTATCGGATTAAATGCCATCGCCTCCGATCAATATTTGGCCATCGTGATTCCCGGTAAAATGTTTAAAAAAGCCTTTGAAGACAAAGAATTGGCGCCCGAAAACTTAAGCAGAACACTGGAAGATTCGGGAACAGTAACATCTGCTTTAATTCCTTGGAATACTTGTGGCGCCTATCAAAGCGGCGTATTGGGCGTTCCTGTGGCCGATTATGCCATTTATGCCATTTTTAACTGGCTAAGTCCAATAATGACCTTGATTTTTGCCGGCTTTAGTATAAAAATTAAACAATTGGTGACGGAGAAAGCTAAAAGTTGAAACCTCAAAGCTCAAAATTTTTAAATTACAAAGCCCAGCGCGCCATCTGGCCTTATCACTAAAAATGTATACCATACATTTTTTTAACGCTCTATCCTCCTTCGGGAAGGGTTGGGGATGGGAGATTAGATAAACCAAGTCCATACCAAGCCAAAACGAACGGTTAAATCCCGGTACGGATATGTTGGTGCCGAATAGTAGGTTCTGCCCGTAAAACTGGCGCCAAAGTTCTCCACTTTTAAATAAAGCCTTGTTCTTTGTATTTGCGCATTGGCGAAAAAATCGAGCAGTGGAAAATTTCCTATTTGATGGGTATTTTGCAACACAAACTCACTTAAAAGCGGATTGTAAGCATTGGCGTTAAATTCTGTAAAATACTTCACGGTTACGCCTGTTTGCAAGTACAAAGGTTTTCCCTTGAATAAATAATTGGAATAATATAAGGTGTTTCTGGTCACAATTTCAGGAACTCTAAAAAACGATTCTCCGCTGGATACATCTTGATACATCACGGTATTGTCTAACGTAAATTTTCTGAAAGTAATGGAATTGCTTAGCGTAACCTTTAAGTAATTTAAGGTTTCGTTGGCTTGGGCTGCCTGCGAATTTTCATCAAAATAGGTATAATTGTCGATGAGGTTATAACTGGCGTTAATGCTGGCCCAATTTTTAAAACTGAATTCGGCGCCAACATTTTTTATTTGCTCATTTTTAAAATTGTTTTGCCAGTTGTAATCTTTATAATCGCTTTGGTATAGTAATTTGTTAAAATCGGCTGTTTTTGAAGTGATTTCGGCAAATCCTTTGAAACTGTAAACACTGTCTTTTTTGAACATCACCGAGCCTTTAATGGAGTTTCCTGTTAAGTCGCCCGAAATAATGGAACTTGCATCGGCATTCAAAAATAATTTTCCGAAATTGGTTTTCCAATCTGCGCCAACGGCAATAACATTTCCTTTCAACTTCTCGGGAATGGTTTGGGCATCCAAATATAAAATGCTGTTGTAGTGATAATTATAGTTAAAATAATTTGCTTTTGCCCTCAAAATTCCAACATAAGGCGCTTCAAATTGCAGGTAAGCTTCATTATTCATTTTTTGGTAAGAAGTATGGTCCACAATGTTTTTTTCATAAGCTTCGCCAAAAATCTTATTCACAGAGGTTTGTTTAAATCGATAATGTTGGGTTTCATACATAAAAGTATGGCCGAGTTTCATGCCATAGTTTGCATTTTTGTCGGTAGCGATAAATTGGCTTGAATCGACTTTAATCCCGGCGGCAACAATGAGCAAAGAGTCAATTTTCTTGATTTTAATGGCACGAATTGAATCAATTTTAAGCGTGTCTATTTTCGTTAAAGGAGTTTCTTTTACTAGATCTTCAATATTTATAACCGGATTTTCTTTATTTAAATCGGTTTTAACGAGTTTGTCTTTTTCCTTTTGAGGTGCTTTTTTGGTCGCGTCTGGTCTTTTTGGAGCCGGGATAATTTTGGAATTCAAATTATATGAAACGGTGTCTTTTTTCAGATTTTCAATTTGCTTGATAACGGAATTATACGCGTTAAACTTTTCTGAGATTTCGTTATTGTGCTTTTCAGTTTTATTTTCTTTGGAAAACAACGAGATGTTATGATCCAAAAAATAGCGTTTACCTTCAAACATATTGTTGGCATCCGTAAAATTAACTTCTAAACGACCTCTGTCGGTATAATTTGGGTCGTTATTTTCAAAATAGGCAATGGAAGTCGCTGTTAATCCGCCATTTTCATTGTTTAACAAATCAAACGACATATAATGGGCCTTTAACGAATAGAAATTATTTTTTGAGTTATAATTAAAGGTAGTCCTGAAATTCCCGTGGCTTGCCAAAGAATTTCTGTATTTTCCCAAGGACCGCAATCCTTTATAGGCCACCGAAAAATTAAATTGGCGTGAAGTGTTCATGGTTAAAAATCCGTCCAAAACCTGGCCTTGCTCCATTCCGGTTCTGTACATAAATTCGGATGTTGGCGTTGGAACATCATAATAATAAACGTCTTCAACCTTATAATAATTGTAGTGTTTTGCATTTGCGCCAATGGTTGGAAACAGCGAATTGTTGTTAAAATTATAGCCCAGTCTGTTATAGGTCTGGCCCTGATTGGCAAAAGGCAAGAGTTCAAAATTGTCTTTTCTGATGTAGTTGAATTTATAATCCTTCGCAATGGTTAAGGTAGTGTCAATAACGGTTGTATCGTTGTTTATGGAGATTATTTTATAGTCGGTATATTTGGTTTCTCCGCTAAGTCTAATTTGGACTTCGTTTTTAAACATGGTGCTGTCACCTTTAAATACGCCGCCGCCTTCTTGCTGTCTCATAATTTGTGCGTCGACAGTGAGCAAATAAAACCCAAAAAATAATACTGCGAATAGTTTTTTCATATAATTCATAAAGCAACAAAGGTAAATTATTTGGATGATATTAATAAAAGTAAATTTATGGATTTCTCTGAAGGAATTAACGCTAATTTTGTGAATTAGGAGTTAAGAGAAAAGGTAATACAAATTATTCAACATTCATCATTTATCATTCATCATTTATTTAGTCTATGGCCCTTAAAAAATGGTTTTTAAAAAACACGGTTGAAGCAGGAACGGACGAAGCGGGCAGAGGCTGTTTGGCCGGACCCGTTGTTGCTGCCGCGGTGTTGTTGCCTGCCGATTTTCACCATCCGTTGCTAAATGACTCGAAACAACTGACGGAAAAACAGCGGGAAACATTGCGTCCTTTTATCGAACAAAATGCGATTTCTTTTGGTGTTTCTTATGTTTTTGAAACAGAAATTGATGAAATCAATATTTTGCAGGCTTCCATTTTGGCAATGCATTTGGCGATTGAAAAACTATCCATAGAACCTGAACATATTATTGTTGACGGCAATAAATTTAAGGCCTATAAAAATATTCCGCACACCACCATTGTAAAAGGCGACGCCAAGTTTGTGAGCATTGCGGCGGCATCGGTGTTGGCAAAAACGTACCGCGACGATTTTATGCAAAATCTTGATCTTGAATTTCCCAACTATCATTGGAAACAAAATAAAGGGTACCCAACACTTTCTCACAGAGACGCCATCAGGGAATTTGGGATTACCGTTTACCACAGAAAATCTTTCAGGTTGCTGCCGGAGCAATTGAAATTAACTTTGTAGTAAAGATTCGCGCAGATTATTCAAGTATTATTTGAGATATTCATTTTTAATTCAAGCCGCGTTAGGGATTGCAGTGAAAATACTTTTTTGATTCGCCGGTAGGCGAAGTAAAAAAGATTGAAACGAAAAGCCCGACCCGCCAGCCTGCCTGCCGGCAGGCAGGCTGGCGGGGAACGCCCACCGAAGAGGCGGGCAGGCCCAAATAACCATTTTTAACACAGTTGTTTTTGAAATTCCACCAAAAAATTGCCATTAAAATGATACATTTGCCCCTGTTAAAAACGAACAGATGATTAAAAGAACCCGTGCCAGTATTTCAAAATTGATTATTCATAAAGTGGGGAATAAGTTCAACAGCGCCACCAATATTTTTTCGGAAAGTGCCATCACTTTTGATGAGGAAAGTTACGAATTGATGAAGCCTTTTTTGCTGAAACCGTTTGGTGCCGTAACGGAAAGTTATCGTTTTAACCACCACGCAAACATTGATTTGAATGAAATTAACAGCTATTCGGACCAGGTTTTTAAGGATGAAAGTTCGTTTATTGAAGTTTCAAGACATATTGTGAATCATTTGTACGAGCAATCAAATTCGGCGCAAATTAAAACCGGCGATGTGATTGTGGCACTTTTTGAAGATGTGGAATATAAGGAGGTGATTACGCAGGCTTTGGGGATTTTTAAGATTGAAAACAAGCTCGATTTTTTCCAAACGCATATGGAAAACAACAGTTTGGACGTGTATGTGCAAAAGGGAATCAGCACCAAAAAACTGGATAAAGGCTGTTTAATTGTCAATACAACCGACTCGGAAGGGAAAGTGGTTTTGAGCGTTGACACCAACAATTACGATTCTCTTTACTGGATTCAGAACTTTTTGAATGTAAAATATGCGGACGACAACAACCAGCATACCAAGAATTATTTGGAAATGTGCAAGGAATTTTCTGAAGACATTATTAAGGAAGAATTGGGAATTCAGGAAAAAAATACCTTTTTGGCACGGGCGGTCGATTTTTTTAAAACCAATGAGTTGGTGAATATCGACGATTTCAAGGAAAATATTTTTGAAGAAAATGAGGAACATAAATCGAAGTTCGACGACTATAAAAAGCAATATGAAACGTTGAATGATGTGCTGGTTAGAAATCAGTTTACGGTTTCTGAAGCGGTGTTCAAAAAACAAAAGCAAAAAATTAAAACCGAAATTAAATTAGATACCAACATTGTTATAAAACTGGATATCGATGCGCCGGAAGCATCAAGCGAATATCTGGAAAAAGGCTATGACGAAGATAAAAAAATGATGTTTTATAAGGTGTTTTTTAATGAGGAAGAATAGCCCCCGAAGGGGGCAAAGTTAAAAGTTAAAAGTTAAAAGTTAAAAGTTAAAAGTTAAAAGTTAAAAGTTAAA
>JAUSOJ010000202.1 GCA_030656195.1 Lutibacter sp. | reverse complement strand
GTTTTCTGAGCCCAATTAAAGACTTAAATTTGCTTAAAGTCATAAAATTAAATTTAAAACCATTCAATTATTCAATTTAGCGGAATTTTAAAAAACAATGATGAGAAAATTTCAATAAATGAAAAACCTGAAAAGTATTGTTAATCCAATAGCTAAAAAATTTAAAATGGGGTAACCATCACTGTATCGGTGAAATAAAAGATTTTGCACAGTGTAAAAGCTCACTTAAATTTAAGACAAAAATACCTTATTGCCAAATTTATAGGATTAAATTATGTGCTTGCCACTTTCCTGATTTTTATTATGCGTATTATAATTTGCAAATACAAACCGCAGCTAACAAAAATTCTTTGGCATAGATTACAAATTAATTCATTCTTTCCCTAAATTGCACACATGAAAGCGGTCACCGTAAAAGAAATTAAAACAGAATTGTTGCATTATTCCCAAAAAGAATTGGTGGAGCTTTGTTTGCGTTTGTCGAAATTTAAAAAAGAAAACAAAGAACTGCTCACCTATCTTTTGTTTGAATCTTCCAATGAAGAAGGCTATATCAGCAGCATCAAACTGGAAATTGATGAACAGTTTGAACTGGTGAACACCAAAACGTATTACTTCATTAAAAAAAGTGTCCGCAAAATTTTGCGCAACATAAAAACCGCTATCCGATACTCAAAAAACAAGGAAACTGAAGTGGAACTCCTCCTCTACTTCTGCAAAAAACTAAAGGATTTTAAACCTTCCATCCATAAAAATACGGTACTCAAAAATTTGTTCGACAGAGAAATTGCTTCCATCGAAAAAAAGATGCTGGCTTTGCACGAAGATTTGCAGTACGATTACGAGCAAGAACTGGAAAAATTAAAACTTTAAGTTTACTTAAAATTCATCGCTGCCAATTTCCATCAATTTCACGAAGGCTTAAAATCTATAAAAATCGTTCTAAGAAAACATTTTTTTTGTAATATTACATGGGTAAATTTCAGCTCCAAAAAATAATTCGGTATTTTCCTGACTAAGAATTAAAAAATCTAACCCCGCTAAAAACATAAAACTATGGGCGAGAATCAAGACCAAATAGACCAACTTCTTAACAAGTTGGAGTTGCTTTTAAAAAAACAGGAGGTTTTTTCAAAAGAAGTTCAGCAATTAAGGAATGAAATTACCCAACTTCGCATTGATACCCCAAAAAAACCATCAGAAAAGGATGTGCCTGCTATGGAAGAACCCGTTAAGACGCAACCAATTTATACCCCAAGAACCGCTCCCAAAACATTAAACAGAGACCTTGATCACAAAATTTTAGGCGGTGTTTGTGCAGGATTTGCACAATATTTTGGCATCAGCAGAATTTTAACACGCATTATTTGGCTGCTGCTAACGTTCTTTTTTGGTGTTGGGTTTATTGCTTATTTTATTTTGTGGATTGCATTGCCAAAAGTTGAAACAACTGCTTATGCACAAAAAAATCAAGCTGTTAAGGAACCGCTCACCCCTGTTAACGGCAGCAGTCTGCCTGCAAAATCCACCATCAATCTGGAAAAATTTATTGGTGAAAACCTCCTCAACAAAATTGGTATTGCAATTACCGTTATTGGCGTGGGAATAGGTGCAAAATATTCCATTGAACACGACTTGATCAGTCCGTTAACCCGGGTAATTTTAGGCTATCTGGTTGGATTGGCACTTTTGGGTTTCGGATTGAAATTGAAGGAAAAATATGAAAATTTTAGTGCTGTATTGGTGAGTGGCGCGATGGCCATTTTTTATTTTATGACCTTTGCTGCTTACAGTTTTTACGGACTGTTTCCGCAAACCATCGCCTTTATTTTTATGGTGGTATTTACGATTTTTACCGTTGTTGCCGCATTAAATTATAACAAACAAATCATTGCTTTGATAGGATTGGTGGGCGCCTACGCGGTTCCATTTTTATTGAGCGAAGACTCGGGAAATGTGGCCGTACTTTTTAGTTATATGGCCATTATCAATATTGGAATTCTTGTTATTGCCTTTAAAAAATACTGGAAACTGCTCTATTTATCGGCCTTTGTGATTACCTGGCTCATTTTTACTACCTGGTACACATCAAAATATGAAATAACAGCACACTTTGAGTTGGCGCTCACATTTATTTTTATCTTTTTTGCCACTTTCTACGCTACATTTCTTGCTTTTAAATTGCTGCAAAAGGAAAAATTTGAAATTATAGACATCCTGTTATTGCTTGCCAATTCCTTTATTTTTTACGGATTTGGCTATATCATTTTGGACAGCCACGAAATCGGTTCCCAATTACTGGGCTTGTTTACACTAGGCAACGGAATGTTACATTTCGTGGTTGGCCTTGTTATTTACAAGCAAAAACTTGGCGATAAAAACCTGTTTTATTTTGTTGCCGGATTGGTGCTGGTTTTTATTACCATCGCAATTCCTGTTCAGTTAAACGGAAATTGGGTGACCCTGTTATGGGTTGCTGAAGCTGCTTTGCTGTTTTGGATTGGCAGAACGAAAAATATTCCTGTATATGAAAAAATTTCCTATCCGTTGATGCTGATCGCCGTTATCAGTATTTTTCAGGATTGGGCAACCGGCTATAATTTAAATTATTATGGCGATGCATCAGAAAAAATAACGCCGATACTAAATATTCATTTCCTGAGCTCGGTTTTGTTTATTGCCGCCTTCGGATTCATCACTTTTCTGCATCAAAATAAAAAATATCCATCAGCCTTAATTTCAAACAAGGAATTACAAAAACTGGTGTCTTTTGCGATTCCGGCAGCGCTTTTGGGAACGCTGTATTTTGCCTTCAGAATGGAAATTGAAAGTTACTTTAACCAGCTTTATGCCGATTCCAATATCAATTTTAATGTATTTCAGCAATACTTCAATTATGATTATCTAAAATTCAAAACCATCTGGATTCTCAATTATTCCATGTTTTTTGGATCGGTATTTTCTTTTGTGAATATCAAAAAATTAAAAAACAGGCAGTTTGGGCTCCTCAATCTTGGATTCAATGCCATGGCTATTTTGGTGTTTTTAGCGCAGGGATTGTACGCTTTAAGTGAATTGCGCGATAGTTATTTAACCCAAACAATGGCTGCTTACTATCAAATTGGCGAATTTAATATTGGCATCAGGTATATTTCCTTTGCTTTTGTTGCCATCGCGCTTATGGCTTGTTACAGTTACATTCGCCAGGAATTTATGAAAGTTGACTATAAAATGGCGTTTGATTTGTTGCTTCACTTGTCCATTTTATGGATGGCCAGCAGCGAACTTATCAATTTAATGGAACTTTCCGGATCTGCACAATCAAACAAACTTGGGCTAAGCATACTTTGGGGCATTTATGCCTTGTTGTTAATTTCTTTGGGAATATGGAAAACCCGACAATATTTGCGTATTGGTGCCATCGCATTATTTTCTGTAACCCTCATAAAACTATTCTTTTATGATATTTCACACCTCAACACCATTTCAAAAACCATCGTATTTTTGTCGTTGGGTATATTGCTTTTGATCATTTCGTTTTTATACAACAAATTTAAACACCTCATTTCCAATGAAATTAAAAGCTAAAATAAGTGCTGTTTTCCTATTGTTGTTTTGTGCTTTTTCTTACGGACAGCTGGACCAATACAATTATAAAAGGGAATTACAAGGAATTACAGCGCCTTGGCACAAAGTGGTTTTACCTGAAGAAATCTTCGGAAATGTGTCACCTAATTTATCCGATATTCGAATTTATGGGATTACTGCAGCCAAAGACACGATTGAAGCTCCCTATTTGCTGAAGCTAAAAGCCGAAAAAACAGTTGTTAAAGATGTGAATTTCAAATTTTTAAACACCACGCAAAATGAAAAAGGCTATTATTTTACGCTTGAAGTGCCAACGGAAGACGCCATAAATCAGTTAAAACTCGATTTTAAAAAAGAGAATTTCGATTGGAAAATAACGCTTGAAGGAAGCCATAATCAGCAGGAATGGTTTACCGTTGTTGATGATTACCGAATTTTGTCCATCAAAAATACAGCAACCGATTATCAATTTACCAAGGTGATTTTTGAGAGTGCCAAATTTCGTTTTTTCAGATTGCTTGTTAAAAGTGAAGAAAATCCGGAAATGGTCAATGTAAAAGCCACATACAATGTGGTTAAAAATGGAGGTTTTGTTGATTATGCTATTGCAAACATCAAAACAATTCAGGAAAAGGATGAACAAAAAACAACCCTTGAAATTGACTTAAAATCGACTGTTGCCGTGAGTTCCCTTCAAATTAAAGTGAAAGACACTTTTGATTATTACCGGCCAATAAGCATTCAGTATGTTGCTGACAGCGTAAAAACGGAACAAGGCTGGAATTATTTGTATGAAAATTTAACCACAGGAACGCTCAGTTCCATTGAAAATAACGAATTCAAATTTGAAAGCACCATCCTAAAAAAATTGAAAATCAGCATTTTTAATCAGGACAATCAACCTTTAAATATTGAAACCATTGCCGTAAAAGGTACCATTCACGAATTACTGGTTCGTTTTACCGAACCAGCTGTGTATTTTTTAACCTACGGAAACATAAAAGCAACAAAACCAATCTACGACATAGAACGCTTCGTGTCGAAAGTTCCGGATACCTTAACTGTTTTAACGTTGGGAAATGAACAAAAAATCGACAAAAAGGACCTGACAAAAGCGCCTTTGTTCAAAAATAAACTGTGGTTGTGGCTGCTTATGGGTATCATTATTTTAGTGCTTGGATGGTTTTCCGTTAAAATGATGAAAAAGAAAGGTTAAATGTTATACGTTATTTGTTAAATGTTAAAAGTTCAAGTCCGAAGACGGAAGTTCAAAAAGTAAAAGAACCTAAAAATAGTATGTAAAGTTCTCGTTAAACGATAAAAAATATTAATTCCAAAAAATCCCAAATCTAAAATCGTAATTCTAAAATTTGAAATCGTAAATTAAAAATCGAGAAAGTATTTAAAACACTTCCTCGATTTTACTTTTTAAACTGTTGGCAAACAGCTTCATTCAAATAAATTAAGCAGTTTCTTTTTCTTTGCTTCTGGCTTTTGCAATTTTATCGATCATTTCTGGCATTTTTTCAAATACTGAAGCAAGTCCGCTTGATTTTCCTGCGGCAAGAAAAGAAATATCGCTTCCCCTGCTAACCAAAAAACCAATTGGTTCAATGCCCACGCCGGCTCCCGCGCCTCCGCCTTGAGTTGCGCCTTCGCCCTTAACATCTTTTTTTTGGGTATCTGTTGCAACGCCAGAACCAAATCCCATACCAACTTTAATCACTGGCACACACTTAAATTCACCCAATTCAAATTGTTTTCCAACCACCGTTTCCGTATTGGCTTCCGATTTGATAAAGTCGGTAATTTTGCCCAACAATTCTTCCATACGTAATTCCATAATTTTGTTTTTTAAAGGTTTATAAATGATTTAAATAAATATATTGGCCTGCTGTAAATATGCAGCTCCACTCGGTTTCTTCCTTCAAAATTGACCATAAAACCTCCCGCCCGAAAATTCAGCATTGCAAATAATGGATACAATTTTGCGTTCAAAATACAATCTCCTGTATCTATATCAAAAAGAAATTTTTTCACTTTAAACGATTTTACCATCCGTAAAAATTTTACAAAGTCAATTCCCTTGCTTTGTTTCTTCTTGCTGATTGCCTTATTTTCTGTCTTTTTGTTTTTGCCCAAAAAAATATATCTAAGCGGATAAAAATAAAAACTTAAAAAAAACACCTTCAGTTTTATACTGATCAATTCTTCTTCGTGACTTTCTATACTTGCCTTCACCAAACCTTTTGCTTGAATATAATATTGATTAGTTTTTGTGTCGATATAAAGCACAATTGGCATCATCGACAAATAAAACAGCAGCAATAAAAACAAGATTGTAAAGAAGCTTATCAGCATTGTATTCTTTTTTAGCAAAATACCCTGAATTGGAAAACTCTTACAATGATTTTAATCAAAATACAGCAATGATTTTTAAAATATTTCCTGATTTTAATCAGCCAAATAATTGATTTTAATCAGATTCTTAAAATTAAAAAGTTATAAGTTATTTGTTAAATGTTCAAGTCTGAAGACGGAAGTCCGAAGACGGAAGTTCAAAAAGTAAAAAAACCGAACAGCAGAACATAAAGTTCACATTAACGTTAAATTTTAAACATTGAAAAACCTTAAATCTAAAATCGTAAATCTAAAATCGTAAAGCCTTATCTTTGCGCAACCAAAAACATTATGAACTACACGTTGCTCTCTTCACCCTTGCAAGGATTTACCGATTTTCGGTTTAGAAACGCCTTTAACGCCATTTTTGGCGGTATAGACACTTTTTATTCGCCTTATATTCGCTTAAACGGAAGTTTGGTGATTAAAAAGGCGTATGAGCGCGACTTGCTGCCCGAAAACAATGTGGGTTTGGAAGTGATTCCGCAAATTATCACCAATGATGCCGAGGAATTTTTGTTTGTGGCCAACTACGTGCAGCAACTTGGCTATAAAGAATTAAATTGGAATTTAGGCTGTCCGTACCCAATGGTCACCAAATGCGGTATGGGTTCCGGACTCATAAGCGACCCGGAAAGAATTGACAAAATTCTTGAAAAAGCACACGCCGAATCGGACATAATTGTCTCAATGAAAATGCGTTTGGGTTACGAAAACACGGAAGAAATTTTACATGTTTTGCCCATTTTGGAAAAATATCCCATAAAAAATGTTGCCATTCACGCCCGTATTGGCAAACAATTGTATAAAGGCGGCGTGCATTTAGATGCTTTTCAACAGTGTGTTAACCAAACCAGCCTAAAACTGTATTACAACGGCGATATTACTACCGTGGCAAAATTTCACGAAATGCAGGAACGTTTTCCAACCATTGACCATTGGATGATTGGCCGCGGATTGATTGCCGATCCTTTTTTGCCGGGTATGATTAAAAGCAATTCCACACAATATCCTGCAAACAAATTGGAACTTTTTAAGGAGTTTCACGACATACTTTTTCAAAATTACAGTGAATCATTGTCGGGTTCCACACATCTTTTATTGAAAATGTACCATTTATGGGAATACTTTTCTGTGCTGTTTTCAAATCCGCACAAAGCCTTAAAAAAGATAAAAAAAGCAGGCAGCATTAAAAATTACCAAGCCGCTGTAAAAGAAATTTTGGACACGGAGCGAGATCTAAGGTAAATTTATTGACAAAGCAATCCCTTTCATAACACCCCTTTTTTATTGCTTTA
>JAUSOJ010000111.1 GCA_030656195.1 Lutibacter sp. | reverse complement strand
ATTAATAAAAACCGGTCAACACTAATCAGGGAAGTTCATTTAATTTCGGACTTCAGACTTCGGACTTCGGTCTTCCGACTCAAAAAATAACAAATAACCCATAACTTTCCGTCAAAGATGTGCCGATTTTACAATAGGATTGTTCTCGATAACATTAGACAAAACGATGTGCGTGGTGGTTTCGCCATAGGTAGTTAACTGGTCTATAAATTTCCCTAAATGTTGCTGGTTTTTAAGGACAACTTCCATCACAATATTTTCGTTTCCCGTAATTCTGTAGCAATTTACCACTTCATTAAAGTCTTTTACTTTTTCGATAAAAGGTTTTAACCTTCCCATAAAGGCGCGTAAGGTAATAATGGCTTTAAGCTGGTTTCCGGTTTCAATATAGCAGACTTTTGCGTGATAGCCTTCAATAACCCCAATATCTTCCATTTTACGAATCCGTTCAGCAACGGCTGGTGAAGTTATGCCTACTTTACGTGCAATTTCAGTATTTGATTGTCTTGCATTGTGTTGTAAACAATCCAATATTTTCCAGTTTATGGCATCTAAGTTCATATTTTAAAGTTTTATTGCATAAAAATATTAAATTATATTTAAAATTAGCATTTAGGCTTTAAATATTAAATATATAAATTTGTTTTCTGAAGTAAATTTGCATGCTAAATACAATACCAATGGTTAATCCTGAAGCACAACATTTAAATCAGTTGGTGATATATCAAAAATCACTGGTTATCTTTAAGTTGGCTCGCCACATTGCTTCATATATAAGCAATGACAAAAGCGTCATGGCAATGTATTTGTCTATGAATAAAATAGATAAATATGCAGACAATTTGGTGATGAATGCTTTAAGATTGGTTCCTAAAATTGTGGAAACTGAGTGTCAGGAAAATCCATATTTGAAACTTAAATACGCAAAATCTCTTCGCTATTTTATTGATGGTTTGTATCAAAATTGTTTGCAGCTGGAAAGCACAAAAATTCAGGGAAAGGATTTTGTAAAATTACTGAGAAAAGAGCTTAAGAACCTTCGACAAATTCATAAAAATTACGTGAAGTCGCTCCTTTAGAAATTTGTTGAAATGTTATGCGTTAGATGTTATATGTTTAATCGTCAAACTTTAAACTTGAAACCAAAACAATTCGAACGAACGAATAACTTATAACCAATAACTTATAACTTTCCCGCCAACCTTTGTCTGATTGTTTCATACAAAAAAGCACCACAAGCCACAGAAACATTGAGCGAATCAATTTCTCCCAGCATGGGCAATTTCGCTTTGTGGGTTACAATTTTTAAGATGGACGGGTTGATTCCGCGATCTTCCGAACCCATAATAATGGCCGTTGGCAATGTTAAATCGATGTCGTAAATTAAGGTGTCCGTTTTTTCTGTTGCAGCAACCAATTGAATGTCAGCTGCCTGAAATTGAAAAATGGCATCTTTAATATGGTCCACTTTACAAATAGGCATTTTAAACGCCGCACCTGCGGATGTTTTTATGGTATCGGCACTTATGGGTGCATTCCCTTGTTTTTGGATCACAATTCCGTTTACACCAGCGCATTCAGCCGTTCTTATGATGGCTCCAAAATTACGGACATCAGAAATTTGGTCTAACAACAAAAATAGGGGTGTGGTGGTTTTTTCAAATGCAGCGGCTATCAATTCCTCTAAATCTGAAAACTCAATGGGTGAAATTTGTGCAGCAACGCCTTGGTGATTTCCGTTTTTTGAAATGCGGTTCAATTTTTCAACAGGCACATGGCTTGTTGCAATGTTATGTTGTTTGATAAGGCTGTTTAATTCCGAAAATAAATGACCGCTTAAGTCTTTTTGCAGATACACTTTGCTGATGGTTTTACCAGCGTTAATGGCTTCTATAACCGTACGAATGCCAAATATTTTTGAAGTTTCATTTTCCATGGTGCAAATGTAGGAATATTGTAGGAATAAAAAAACCATCCGCTTTAGGGCGGATGGTTTGATTAATTAATAATTATTTATAAAACCAGTTTTTAGTAACCAGGATTTTGTTGTGCTGCTAAAGTTGGATTAACATTAGTTTCCAGAATTGGAATAGGCCATATAAATCTAAAATCACTGTATGGAAGTGCCGCTTGAAATGGACCCGCATAAGGAGTACCAATATTATAAGCTGTTGCCACAGGATGTCCGCTTGGTGCTTTTGCAGGTATTCCAGAAATACCACCAATGGTTTCATGTTGCAAACGATGAATATCTGGCCAACGACGACCTTCCATCAAGAATTCAATTCTACGTTCTTTGATAATTGCTTGAACCATTAAGGTTTGTGTACTTAAAGTTGATGCAGTATGTGCTTGGGTAGCAGGTGTCGCTAATGCTCTATTTCTAACTAAATTTAGATTTGTTAAAGCATTGGCTAAATCTGGTGCAGGTTTTCTTGCATAGGCTTCTGCCATGTTTAACAAAACTTCAGCATAACGTATTACTGGAGCAGCGTCAGTATAGGTAGTACCATCCTTGTATTTGTTAGTGAACTTTTTGTTTCCATTTGAAAAAACCATTGCATCTGATGATACACTTCCAGTAGTTGTGCCTGTTTGACTTTCAAATCTACGTTTATCATTTGCCAACCATTCTGAATCATTCCAAATTATAGGGCTTATACATACTAGTAAACGAGTTTTGTATTGTGAGGCTAAAGCCGCATTAACACCAGGATTATTAGTTGCAGATTGCTCAATTGAAAATATTGATTCCGAATTGTTAT
>JAUSOJ010000110.1 GCA_030656195.1 Lutibacter sp. | reverse complement strand
AAATATCTGATTTTTATCAATGGTTTTAAATACACTTTTGGCCATTTTATTGTACAGTGATTCATCGCCATAAACCAGTTCAAAATCAAAAAAGATGATGCTTAACAATATTTTTTCAGGAATTGGATCGGTGATCCATTCCTCAAATTGCTGTTCCCATTCTTCCAAAGAAATACACCATTTCGGATTGCTGGCCATAATGTTGGCGGGACAATAGTCGAAACCGACAATATGCAGTTTTTCGGTCACTTTTTCTGCCAATTGCAAAAAGTAATTTTTTACTTGATTGTATTCGGCTGGAGCAACGTTTTCAAATACCAAGGCATTGTCCTGGTCGGTCATCAACAATTGCTCTTTTCGCCCTTGGCTTCCCAATGCCAGCCACGAAAATTTAACGGGCGGTTCCTTTCCGATTTCTGAAACAGACAATCTTATAGCTTTTTTTGTGATGGCCGTATTTATTTCAGAGATTACTTTTGTCACAAAATAAATAGGGATTTCCTGTTCAAGATATCCTTTTGTTAACTCACTTGCTTTTGTTCTGATATGTTTCAGCGTTTCGGCATCCTTGGCATTTTTTATTTCCTTGATTAATAACGACGGACTGTTGCCCTGCGTTAAGATTAAATCTTGTTGGGTTAAAATGCCAACAAGTTCTGTTTTATTGGTGCCGTCTTTGGTAATGCATAAATGGGAAACCTTGTGCTTCAATAGCTTTATTTGAGCTTCGGCGACCGAAATATTTTGATGAAAAGTGACCACGGGGCTGGTCATAATATCACTCACTTTATTGGTGATTTTATACAAACCGGTTCCTATTTTGGTTTTGATGTCCTTATCGGTAATAATCCCAATTGGAATGCCATTTTCTGTAATGATAATTGAATTGATGATGTTTTTTGTCATAATGATACAAGCCGTTTGCACAGTTGTATCCGGTAAACAGGAAATCGGATTTTTATTATAATTTGCCGATTGTATTTCTGAAAATCCATGTTCAATTTTCTGAATGGCGGAAACATTGGCAAACAATTTACCCTTATGTTTTTCGGAAAATGGTTCGCGGGTGTTTGTGGCAAAACTTGCGATTAAAAACTGGCTTACTTTTGGGTAGTTTAAAATAATGTCATGAAATAAAGCAATCGGAATTCCGTATAAAATGGTTTCTTCATTGGCCGAAGCGCCCATTACATAATTTTCCTTCATGATCAGTGGCCTTAGGCCAAATAAATCGCCTTCATCACAAATGTCA
This sequence comes from Lutibacter sp., assembly GCA_030656195.1. GTDB lineage: Bacteria > Bacteroidota > Bacteroidia > Flavobacteriales > Flavobacteriaceae > Lutibacter. The sequence goes on along the minus strand of JAUSOJ010000110.1, from coordinate 2,188 downwards.
AGCATTAGCTTTTCATTTTCCACAAATCGGTAAAGACGCACAGATCCCTGATAAATAATGTAAAAATGTTCGTGCGGATTGTCATTTTGGCTGAAAATAATTTGATCTTTTTCAAAATATTGAATTTCCACATTTTGAGAAATTTCCATTAAAGTTTCGTTGGAAATCAAATTAAATGGCGGGTAATTTTTTAAAAAATCAAAAATTCTTTCAGAAATGGTATTTTTCATGAGATATCTTACTTAATAAACTAATTAATTGAATTCCAGTCTTTTCTAAATCGAATCAGTTCCTGGTCGATCTGATTTTTTGATACAGAAATTAATTCTTCTGCATTGCTTGAAATGATTGGTTCTAGATAACTTACCTTAATTTCAGTTCTCCATTTGCTGAAACATTTTAAAAAGTGCGGAATAAATGTATCATCTCCAATCCATGCATCATCCATATTTTTATAATCGATGGCTACAGGCATCACAGGAACGCCTAATTCTGCCGCTAAAACGAATGAACCTGGTCTAAAATCAATGGTGGTCGGCTTGATATGGGTTGTGCCTTCTGGCGCAATAAATATGGAAAAACCATTCTCTAAAACCAATCGAACTTCTTTTAACGTTTGTGTTCTGCTCGTTTTTTCTTCCCTGTTTACAAAGATCACTCCTGTTGTTTTTGTAACACTTCCAATTAATGGCCAAGACTCCACTTCTTTTTTTCCTACGGGAGAAGCCAAGTTGTTTTTTAAAATAACCATAGGGTCGAAATAACTTCTGTGATTTGAAACAATTAAGCCAGAATCGACAGGTTCTTTGCCGTAAACAGTGATTTTTGATCCTAAAATGGGGTGCAAAATCCTAATGGCAAAACGCCTGAGCAATATGCCGCGTTCCAATTTTCTTTCTTTGCTTTTATAAAAAACGCTTATTACCAGCAATAAACAAAAGAAGAACACTGCAACCAGTATAAAAAGTAACAGCCTTCCAATTGCCAATAAACCTCCGATTGCCGCCATCTATTTAAAATAACTGAATGTTTCGCCTTCTTTAATGTTTAGCAAGGTTTCGTAAATTAATTTAATTACATTTTCAACATCGTCTTTGTGCACCATTTCTACCGTTGTATGCATATAGCGCAACGCCAGTGAAATTAAGGCCGAAGGAACGCCGCCATTGCTGTAGGCAAATGCATCGGTGTCCGTGCCTGTACATCCTGAAGAAGCCATTCTTTGAAACGGAATTTTTTTCTCAACAGCTGTGTTCACAATCAATTCACGCAAATTATGTTGAATGGCAGGCGCATAGCTTATAACTGGCCCGCTGCCGGATAGCGTTTCTCCCTCTTTCTTTTTGTCAATCATTGGCGTTGAGGTGTCGTGACAAACATCGGTAATGATCGCAATATTTGGTTTGATGGTATGCGTAATCATTTCGGCGCCACGCAAACCAATTTCCTCCTGAACCGAGTTTGTGATATACAGTCCGAAAGGCAGTGTTTTTTTATTTTCCTTTAACAAACGCGCAACTTCGGCAATCATAAATCCGCCCATTCTGTTGTCGAGCGCCCTGCAAACAAAATTATTTTTGTTTAAGATAAAGAAGGTGTCTGGATAGGTGATTACACAACCCACATGTACGCCCAATGCTTCAACTTCTTCCTTATTTTTACAGCCGGTGTCAATAAATATATTGAGCATTTGCGGCGCTTCTTCTTTCATTTTATCCCTCGTGTGAATGGCCGGCCAACCAAACACGCCTTTAACGATGCCCTTTTTTGTGTGAATATTTACAATTTTTGAAGGCGCAATTTGATGGTCGCTTCCGCCGTTTCTAATCACATATATTAACCCTTCAGGCGTAATATAGTTTACATACCAAGAAATTTCATCTGCATGACCCTCAATGACTACCCTAAATTTTGCATCCGGATTGATAACACCAACGGCTGTTCCATAACTGTCTGTTATAAAGGTGTCAACATAAGGTTTTAAATAATCCATCCAAATTTTTTGGCCTTCACTTTCATAACCTGTAGGCGATGCATTGTTCAAATATCTTTCTAAAAAGTCGATTGATTTCTTATTTAATATAGATTTGCTCATATTTATATACATATTTTTTTGCAATCGCAAGATAGTAAAATGTTATTTATGGCTTCAATTTATATCTCCTATTTATAGGTACTTTTCTTTTTG
>JAUSOJ010000109.1 GCA_030656195.1 Lutibacter sp. | reverse complement strand
CAGCCAACTGAATAGAGTATTCAGATTTTTTTCCTCTGCGACGGTTAGCGCCGTGTTGTCCTGGAGGGAAATTTCTTTTTTCAAAAGATTTATCCTCTCCATAAATTGCTTCTCCGAATTTACGGGCAATTTTAGTTTTTGGTCCTGTATATCTTGCCATTTTTTATTATTAGATGATAGGGATTATGAATTAAGGCTAATCCTTCGATAATCTTACAAAAATCCTATCGGTTAAAATTTAATTTAATTATACTCTTCTACGTTTCGGTGGTCTGCAACCATTGTGTGGTAATGGCGTAACATCGATGATTTCTGAAACTTCAATTCCTAAATTGTGAATTGATCTAATTGCAGATTCTCTTCCGTTACCTGGTCCTTTTACATACACTTTCACTTTTCTCATTCCTGCTTCATGGGCTACTTTACCACAATCTTCAGCGGCCAATTGCGCAGCGTATGGGGTGTTCTTTTTAGAACCTCTAAATCCCATTTTACCGGCTGATGACCATGAAATTACATCACCTTTTTTATTGGTAAGTGAAATAATAATATTGTTAAATGAAGCCGTGATGTGTGCTTGACCAACTGCCTCAACAATAACTTTGCGTTTTTTTGTACTTGCTTTCGCCATAATATTCTAGTTATTATTTAGTTGCTTTTTTCTTGTTAGCTACAGTTTTTCTTTTTCCTTTACGAGTTCTAGAATTGTTTTTAGTTCTTTGTCCTCTTAAAGGTAATCCAGATCTATGACGAATTCCTCTATAACATCCAATGTCCATTAATCGCTTAATGTGCAATTGAATTTCTGAACGCAATTCACCTTCAATATTGTAGGTTCCCACCTGCTCTCTGATTCCGTGAATTTCGTCGTCAGTCCAATCTTGAACTTTCGTGCTTTCGTCAACTTTTGCATTAGCTAAAATTTCTTTAGCTCTGCTGTTCCCGATCCCAAAAATATAGGTTAAGGCAATAACACCTCTCTTGTTTTTTGGAATATCAATACCTGCTATTCTTGCCATAATTATCCTTGTCTTTGTTTAAATCTAGGATTCTTTTTATTGATTACATATAATCTGCCTTTTCTACGCACAATCTTGCACTCGGCACTTCTCTTTTTTACTGATGTTCTAACTTTCATCGTTAATACTTTAATATCTGTAAGTAATTCTTGCTTTTGTTAAATCGTATGGACTCATTTCGAGTTTAACTTTATCACCGGGTAATATTTTTATATAATGCATACGCATTTTACCTGATATGTGAGCCGTGACAACATGCCCATTTTCCAACTCTACACGAAACATTGCATTAGACAAAGCTTCTGTAATAGTCCCGTCCTGTTGTATTGCTGGTTGTTTTGCCATTATGCTATTGCTTTTCTTTTTGTTCCCTTTTTCATTAAGCCATCATAATGACGGTTCAATAAATGAGAGTTAATTTGTTGAATGGTATCTATTGCAACACCAACCATAATTAACAAAGATGTTCCTCCGTAAAACAATGCCCAAGATTGTGTTAATCCAAATTTCACAACGATAGCCGGCAATATTGCAACCATCGCCAAAAATACAGATCCTGGGAACGTTATTAAAGACAAAATCCTATCTAACAAGTCGGCTGTGTCTTTTCCAGGTCTGATACCAGGTATAAAACCACCGCTTCTTTTTAAATCATCTGCCATTTTATTGGTAGGAATCGTAATTGCCGTATAGAAAAAACTAAACACAATGATCAGTGTGGCAAATAACACATTATACCAAAGACCAAACATATCTGAAAAAGAGATTCCGATTGATTTTACAGTTTCATTATCTGAACTTGCCAATAAGGCTGGTGCAAACATAATTGCCTGAGCAAAGATGATAGGCATTACCCCAGATGCATTCAATTTTAAAGGAATATAATCTCTTGCTCCAGTTACATTTTTAATGTTTCCGGCAACTGTTTTTCTTGCGTACTGAACAGCAATTCTGCGAACTGCAGTAACCAAATACACACAAACTAGTATTACTAGCAGCCAAACAATCACTTCAATCAAAATCATAATCATACCACCATTTGAAGCTGTAACTTTTGAAACAACCTCTTGAATGAATGATTCTGGAAAACGCGCAATAATACCAATCATAATTAATAAGGAGATACCATTACCAATTCCTTTATCAGTAATTTTTTCACCCAGCCACATTGCAAAAATAGTTCCTGCCGTTAACACTACCATAGAGGTTAACCAGAACATACTTCCACTTATATAAATGGCCGATGATGGAATTAATTGATAAATGTTTGTAATATACGCAGGTCCTTGAACCATAGTAATTGCAATTGTTAACCAACGTGTAATCTGATTTATTTTTTTTCGCCCACTTTCACCATCTTTCTGAAGTTTTTGTAAATATGGAACCGCGATTCCCATTAACTGAACAACAATAGATGCCGAAATATATGGCATGATTCCCAAAGCCACGATTGATGCTTGCGCGAAAGCGCCACCAGTAAACATGTCAAGTAAACCTAAAATCCCACCACCGCTTGTTTGATTTTGAAGTGCTGCTTGCGCAACAGTAATATCAATACCCGGAAGCGGCACTTGAGCTGCAAAACGATAAATGGCCATAAATCCAAGTGTCAATAGAATCTTATTTCTAAGGTCTTCTATAGTCCAGATGTCTCTAATGGTTTGAATAAACTTTTTCATCTATAATTTGTATTATAACGTTTCTACAGTACCGCCTGCATTCTCAATTGCAGCTTTTGCAGTGGCAGTAAATTTATGAACAATTACATTCAATTTCGCTTTCAACTCACCATTTCCTAATATTTTTACCAGGTCATTTTTACGGGCTAAACGATTTTCAACTAAAACATCCATAGTTACGGCATCAGTGATTTTATTATTATCAACCAATTCTTGCAACTTGTGTAAATTTACACCAACATATTCCTTGCGGTTTATGTTTTTGAAACCAAATTTAGGAACACGTCTTTGCAAAGGCATTTGACCACCTTCGAAACCAACTTTTCTGGAATATCCTGAACGGGATTTGGCACCTTTGTTACCTCTGGTAGCTGTACCACCTTTACCGGAACCTTGACCTCTACCAATACGTTTACCCTGATTTTTAACTGACCCTTCAGCAGGTTTTAAGTTATTTAATGTCATCACTTTATATTATTATTTAATTTCTTCAACAGAAACTAAGTGTTTAACTGAATGTACCATTCCAAGAATTGCCGGGCTAGCATCATGCTCAACTACCTGATTCATCTTTTTCAAACCAAGCGCCTCAAGGGTTCTTTTTTGTCTTTGAGGACGTCTAATTTTACTTTTAACTTGCGTTACTTTTATTTTTGCCATCGTGCTTCTTGTTTTATCCGTTAAATACTTTTTCTAAAGAAATTCCTCTTTCTTTAGCAATCATACTGGCGCTACGAAGTTGCAATAATGCGTCGAACGTTGCTTTTACAACATTATGGGCATTAGATGAACCTTGTGATTTTGAAAGTACATCGTGCACACCAACTGAATCAAGGACCGCACGTACTGCACCACCCGCTATAACTCCTGTACCGTGTGAAGCTGGTTTTAAAAATACTTTAGCTCCTCCAAACTTGCCTTTTTGTTCATGTGGCAATGTTTGTTTTAAAAGTGGAATTCTGATTAAATTTTTCTTCGCGTCTTCAATTGCTTTTGCAATTGCTGAAGCCACATCTTTAGATTTACCCAATCCGTGTCCAACAACACCATTTCCGTCTCCAACTACAACGATAGCCGAAAAACCAAATGCTCTTCCTCCTTTTGTTACTTTCGTAACTCTGTTAACACCAACTAAATGATCTTTTAGTTCTAACCCGCTAGGTTTAACTCTTTCTACGTTATTGTATTTTTGATACATAATTTACTAAAATTTTAAACCTGCTTCTCTTGCAGCGTCTGCTAAGGCTTTAACCCTACCGTGATACAAAAATCCGTTTCTGTCAAATGCAACAGCCTCTACTCCATTGCTTATAGCTTTTTCGGCAATACTTTTGCCTACTAATTTTGCAATGTCTGTTTTGGTTCCTGTTGATTCAATTTCTTTATCTCTTGATGAAACTGATACCAAAGTAGTACCTAAATTATCATCTATTAATTGAGCATAAATTTCTTTGTTACTTCTAAAAACCGATAATCTTGGTCTAGCAGCTGTACCAACTAAAATTTTTCTGATTCTATGCTTAATTCTTACCCGTCTTTCAAGCTTTGATAATGCCATAATATTCTAATTATTATGCAGATTTACCTGCTTTTTTTCTTAATACTTCTCCTACAAACTTAACTCCTTTTCCTTTATAAGGCTCTGGTTTACGCAATGAACGAATCTTTGCTGCAACGGCACCTACAAGTTGTTTATCATATGAGGTTAGTTTTATAATAGAGTTTTTTCCTTTTTCTAAAATTGTCTCAACTGTAACTTCAGGAGCCACTTCTATAACTATATTGTGAGAAAAACCTAAAGCCAGGTCTAATACCTGCCCTTGGTTACTTGCTCTATATCCTACACCAACAAGTTCTAATTGTTTGGTCCATCCTTTTGAAACACCTTCAATCATATTGTTAATTAAAGCTCTGTACAATCCATGTTTTGCTTTATGGATTTTACTTTCAGACGGACGATCAAAAGTGATAATACCATCTTCGACCACAACTGTAATATCATCAGTAATTTTCTGAGATAACTCTCCCAATTTCCCTTTCACAGTAATTACATCGTCTTTAATTTCAAATGTAACTCCTTCTGGTAAGGTGATTGGATTTTTTCCTATTCTTGACATCTTTGTTTAGTTCTTTATTAATATACGAAACATAAAACTTCCCCACCAACATGCTCTAGACGTGCCTTTTTACCGGTCATAACGCCCTTTGATGTAGATACTATTGCAATACCTAAACCGTTTAAAACACGAGGCATTTCATCTGCGCCAACATATTTACGTACTCCTGGAGTACTTACACGTTGTAACTTTTTTATCACGGAAGCTTTTGTGGCTTTATCATACTTCAAAGCTATTTTTATAGTTCCCTGAACAATATTGTCCTCAAACTTATAGCTTAAGATATAACCTTGATCAAATAAAATCTTGGTTATTTCTTTTTTAATTTTTGAAGCTGGAATTTCAACAACTCTGTGGCCTGCCATAATTGCATTTCTAACTCTGGTTAGATAATCTGCGATTGGATCTGTAATCATTTTTATTAATTTTGCGGTTTTGGTTTTCAACACTATTATTGAACCTAAAACCAATTTATAATTTTACCAACTTGCTTTTCTTACACCAGGAATTAAACCTTGGTTTGCCATTTCACGGAATGTTACCCGTGACAATCCAAATTGTCTAATATACCCTTTTGGTCTTCCTGTTAATTTACAACGATTGTGTAAACGCACTGGAGATGCATTTTTTGGCAATTTTTGTAATGCTTCATAATCGCCGGCTTCTTTTAAAGCTTTGCGTTTATCAGCATACTTAGCAACTATCTTTCTTCTTTTAACCTCACGGGCTTTCATCGATTCTTTTGCCATTTCCTAATTCTTTTTAAAAGGTAAACCTAGTTCAGTTAATAATGATTTTGCTTCTTTATCGGTTGGTGCAGAAGTTACAAAGGTAATATCCATACCGCTAATTTTATTAACTTTATCAATATCAATATCAGGGAAAATGATTTGTTCCGTAATACCTAAATTGTAATTTCCTCTACCGTCAAAACCAGTGGCTTTAATTCCGTTAAAATCTCTTACACGAGGTAAAGCAGTTGTTACCAATCTGTCTAAAAATTCAAACATTTTATTACCGCGTAAAGTTACTTTTGCGCCAATTGGCATTCCTTTACGTAATTTGAAAAATGCGATATCTTTTTTAGATATGGTAGCCAAAGCTTTTTGACCAGAAATTTTGGCCAATTCCTCAACTGCATAATCAATTAATTTCTTATCGGCTACTGCAGCGCCAACTCCTTTATTAATTACAATTTTTTGTAATTTAGGAACTTGCATTACATTTTTATAACCGAATTCAGCAGTAAGAGCTTCAATTACTCTACTGTTGTACTCTTCTTTAAGTCTTGGTGTATTATTTGCCATCACTAAATTGCTTTATCAGATTTTTTTGAAAACCTAACTTTTTTATCTCCTTCAGTTCTATATCCAACTTTGGTCGCTTTTCCATTCTCAAGCAACATTAAATTAGAAATATGAATTGAAGCTTCTTTTTTCACAATACCTCCTTGTGGGTTTTGTGCGCTAGGTTTTGCGTGTTTAGATATCATATTG
>JAUSOJ010000106.1 GCA_030656195.1 Lutibacter sp. | reverse complement strand
GTATTGTTTTTATCTTTAATATGATGAGATAAAATGAGCAGTCGTGCTGCATCCACCAAAGGCATCAAAGCCCTGCTTTTTATATCGAATTGGTCTTTGTGCTCTCCGTCGTTCTCTACCAAAAATTGTCTGAAAAATCCAATAGGAGGTGGGTTTCTGAGTGCATTTCTTCCCAAGAAATTGAGAAATATTTCAAAGGATTCTATGGATTTAAAAATACTTTCAGACATTTCATTTACCAGCTTTTTATCCCCAAAAACCAAATCGAAGTCGAAAAATATGGTACACATCATCATGGCATCTTCCGTGGGGGTTTTAATCCAGCTATCAAACTGATTTTTCCATTCGGAAAGCGATAAGCACCATTTTGGATTGCTTGCCATCATATCCGCAGGGCAATATTCAAAACCAATGACGTTCAGTTTTTCGGTTACTTTTTTGGAAAGCTGCAAGAAATACTGTTTTGTGGGCTGGTATTTTTCGGATGGAACATCTTCAAAAACCAAAGCGTTGTCTTGGTCGGTCATCAGCAATTGTTCTTTTCGGCCTTGGCTTCCCAAAGCCAGCCATCCAAATTTTACCGGAGGCTGTTTGTCCATTTCTTCCAGAGAAAGTTCGATGGCTTTAATGGTAATGGCTTCATTTATTTCAGAAATAATTTTTGAGATGAAGATGATTGGGATATTTTGTTCAATATATCCTTGGAGTAAATTTGAGGCTTTCTCTCTTATATATTTTAAGGAATTTACATCTTTTGCCCGAGATACTTTTTTAATGAGCAGTGATGGATTGTTTCCGTGCATAACCACAATGTCATGTTCGGACAAAACACCAATTAATTCGGTTTTATTGGTGCCGTCTTTGGTGATGCACAAATGCGTTATTTTGTTTTTGATCATCGCAATTTGCGCTTCGGCCACCGTAATTTTTTGCTTAAAAGTTTTAACGGGCGATGACATAATTGCGGTGACGTTTTCATCAATGGAAACCAGCCCTGTGGCAATTTTTGAGCGCAAATCTTTATCGGTAATAATGCCAATCGGATTTCTGTTTTCCACAATTAAAATGGAACCTACCCGTTTTTCGCTCATTATTTGGGCAGCTTCTTTGATGGTGGCCGTTTTTAAGGTGGTCACCGGATTCTTGCTGAATTCAGCACTTTGAATTTCGGTAAAACTGCTGTTTGAAGATTGCAGCATTTCAATATTTGCAAATAACTGTCCGTTTGTGCCTTTTGCATACGGCGTTTTAATGTTTGATGAAAAACTGGCAATCAAAAACTTCTTTACTTTGTCATTGGTTTCAATGATTTCTTTCAGTATTTCTACCGAAACGGCATACAAAACCGATTCTTCAATGGCTTTTGCGCTCATTAAATACAAATCGTTTTGTATCAATGGCCGAAGTCCAAAAATATCGCCTTCATCGCAAATATCAACCAAAATTTGTTCATTGTCCATATTTCTGTACAAACCAATGGCGCCATCTTTTACCACATAAAAATGTTCGTGCGGATTTTCCTCTTGCTTAAAAACAAAATTGTCTTTTTCAATATAGGTAACTTTAACATTGGAGGCTATTTTAAAAAGCTGTTCCTTCTCTAAAACATCAAAAGGAGGGAAGTTTTTAAGGAAATCGTAAATGCGTTCGGCAATGGTATTTTTCATCTGTTTAACTTTTATTTTTTATTGGTACAGATGCTGTTCGCCATTAATCATTCTGCTGTGTATCAAAATTTGTTATGGCTCGTTTCATCTGTTTATTATTTCTTTTTTATTGGTACAGATGCAGTCGCCATTAACATTCTGCTGTGTATCAAAATTTGTTATGGCTCGTTTCATAAAATAAATAACAATGTTAATCAATAAAGTTACAAAATTTTATGGGTTTATAAAAGTGTTTTTATTTGAGCAAGTGATAGTTGGTGTTTATTAAATCGAACAAGTTTAGCGCGTTGTTTTTTTTGTATTTGGCGGTTTGTTTCAGAAATAAATAGGCTGTGATCAAGGCATCGCCCAAAGCAGTGTGCCGGTCGTGCATTTTGACATTGTAAATTTCACACAATTCTTCCAGACTGAATATTTTTTTATAGGTATCCGTTTTCGCTATTTTTTTATGGATATAATTGGTGTCCAGTTGTTTAGATTCCAATGGGCCAACGTTTAAGCGATTTAAAGCCTGATTGATCATAGTTACGTCGAACGCCGTGTGATGCGCCACAATAACGGCATCATCTAAATAATCAATAAATTTAATGATGGCTTCTTCTTCACTCAATTTAATTTCATTGCCATCTTTTCTGATACCGTGAATTTTTACGGTTTCCTTATTAAAAACAGCTTGTTTTATATAGATTTCAAATGAATCGGAAACCAATATCTTATTATTTTTGATGGCTACTGCGCCAATGCAAAGGATTCGGTCATTTTCATAATCAAATCCGGTTGTTTCGGTATCAATGGCCACAAATCTGATGTCTTCAAAATTTGCGTATTTCTGGCTGTTTTGTACCTTTTCAATATGGGTTGACCAAAATTCAGGATAGCGCTTTTTTTTGAAAAACTGTATCATATTTGTGGAATTTGAGAGGTTTTAAAACGCAATTTTATGGCTTCCTGCACATTTTTTATGGGCTTAAAACAACTTTTTAGTTTCAGCCTGTCGGCCTTGTTTAAGCTGTTGATATCCACAAATTTACCATTATCGTTATTGGCCAGGCCCTGTGAAGTTCTGAATTGCAACAGAATTTTAAAAGCATTGGCGCACGATTCAAACAAATCGCTGTTTTGAGGCTCAACTTCCATCAATTTTTCGTAGCGGGCAATGGTGTTGTTCACCCTTATATTATGATGCAATGATAAAATTCTGGCGCCATCAACCAAAGGCCTGATCGCCCTGCTTTTGATGTCGAAACTATCTTTGTTTTCTCCATTATCTTCAACCAAAAATTGTTTAAAGAATCCCA
>JAUSOJ010000105.1 GCA_030656195.1 Lutibacter sp. | reverse complement strand
TAGAGATTTTCGTGAAGAAAGTCCGATAGAGGTTGAAGCCAACGCTGCAGGATTGAATTACGTTGATTTAGACGGAAATGTGGGTTGTATGGTAAACGGAGCCGGTTTGGCGATGAGCACCATGGATTTAATCAAACAATCGGGTGGAGAACCAGCAAACTTTTTGGATGTTGGCGGTACGGCAGATGCAAAACGTGTTGAGACAGCCTTCAGAATTATCTTAAAAGATTCGAACGTAAAAGCGATATTGGTCAATATTTTTGGCGGAATTGTACGTTGCGACCGTGTGGCGCAAGGCGTTATTGATGCTTATAAAAATATGGGCGATGCCATTAACATACCAATTATTGTGCGTTTACAAGGCACCAACGCCAAAGAAGCGCAAGAGCTTTTAGACAATAGCGGATTGGATTTAATTTCAGCAACTGAATTTCAGGAAGCTGCGGATAAAGTGCAAAAAGTATTGGCATAAATTTTCATAAATAACATTTAAAAAAGCTGATGATCATTCATCAGCTTTTTTTTTTGGCCATAAAAATGGCTAGTGCGAGCTTCCAGCTCGTGATTGCGCCACAAGGTAAAAAAGCACGAGCGTACGCTCGCCTAGCATAGGGGAATTCTCGTCAACCTGAACCTGCCTGTCCGGCAGGCAGGCTTGTTTACTCACTGTTTTCTTTTTAATTGTTTTTAAAGGTGTTCATGAATCTACGATTTCAGGTTCCCATAGTGATTGATAATCGATATGATGAGATTCTGAAACAAGCCTGCCTGCCGGACAGGCGGGTTCAGAATGACGGATTCCAGTACTTTTAAGGCATAAAAAAAACACTTCCGTGGAAGTGTTTTTTTATTTGGTTGAAGTTAGTTAAAGTTAATTGATTAAATATCTTCAAAATTTACATCAGTAAAACTTTCTGATCCCGATACGGTTTCTTCAGTTTCTTCAGTACCGTCTGATGGTCTTTTAAAATCTTTTTGGTGACGTTCAGAAATGACTTCTTCACCTTTTTCATTTAAAATATAATTTGTTGCTTCTTTTAACATATCATTAAA
>JAUSOJ010000101.1 GCA_030656195.1 Lutibacter sp. | reverse complement strand
TAATATTTAACTTCTAATATTTAATATTTTCCAGTATTTAATATTTTCAAATTGATATATATCATTTTACATTAAAATATAAGAATATAATTTTAATCGTAATAATAATAAATCAAACCCATGAAAAATATTTTAATACCCACCGATTTTTCGGAAAACTCCTGGAACGCCGTAAAATACGCTTTAGAATTTTTTAAAGACACACCGTGTGATTTTTACTTGTTGCATGTTACTTTAATATACAACTATGCCAGTGGCGAATCACCGGTAATGCCGCTTCCGGCTATTGAAGTCATTGACAAAACAATCTTAAAACAAGCAAAAACCAATTTAAAAAATTTGTTAAAAAAAATTGAATTATTGCCGCACAATCCAAAACATCGCTTTTATACGCTTAACAATTATGATTATTTTATTGATGCTGTAAAAGCCCATGTTGACGAAAAATACATAGACCTTATTGTGATGGGCACAAAAGGCGCTTCGGGCCTAAAAAAAGTAATGATTGGCAGCAATACCGGCGATTTAATTACCAGGGTAAAATGTCCAGTTTTAATAGTTCCTGAAAATGCATTGTTTAAAGAACTTGAAGAAATTGCTTTTCCTACCGACTATCATCTTTTTTATCCAACCAAAATTTTAAACAATATTTTAGAATTTGTTAAAATGCATAATTCAGCTTTAAGAATTGTGCACATTGCTAAAAAAGATGAGGAAGTAACCGATTTTCAGCTTGAAAATAAAGAATTTTTAAAAAATTTCTTTGCGGAAGAAAAGCATAGTTTTCACAGAATTACCAACAAAAAAATTGAAGATGGCGTTCAGTGTTTTGTGGAAAGCAGAGACATTGATATGATTATTATGATTGCCAAGAGCCTTAATCTTTTTCAACGTATTTTATTCAGGCCAACCGTTGAAGAAATTAGTTATCACACCGATATTCCGTTTCTGGTTTTGCATGAATAACTGTTAAACACTGACATAATGGATGAAGTGTCTATTTTTTTAGCCAAATTTTGGGGATGGTATTTAATTATTTTCTTTTTAATTTTAAGCTTGAACCCAAAAAGAATTTTACAGATTATTAAAGATTTGGAAGATCAGAAATTTGTGATTGTCATTTCTTTTATGGCCATTGTAATTGGATTGCTTAATGTTTTATTCCACAATATTTGGGAAGACGATTGGCGTTTAATTATCACCTTTATAGGCTGGATAACACTATTTATTGGCCTGTCGCTGTTTATTTTTCCAAAACGAACCGTTTTATGGCTCGATTATCTCAATATTAAATTTGTACAGGTAATTTATATGATGCTTTTTTTTGTAGGCTTGTTTTTGCTGAATATGGGTTATGGGATTGTTATTTTCCAATAAAAAAATTAAGATAAAAAATATTCAAAAACTGATAACAATCATATGCCAAATTGATGCATATCATTTCTCAACAGTAAATTTGGTGTTATTTTTACATCACAATAAAAAATAAAAGTTCATTGATTTTATAGAAAACAAAATTTCCCCACGTATGTAAATTTGCATTTTACATAGCAATAATAGCCTAATTTGAAGAATTTAAGGTTTACAAATTAAATCGATTTTAGTTTTGTCTTAGAAATAAGGTGACGTAAGAAATTATTTAAAAATTGCAGAGAACAGCTTAATTTCTTCAAGATAGACGCAGGAGGTTTCGGCCTCCTGCTTCCATCAAAAAACAGGTCTCCATTATTGCAAAATAATGCAGATCAAAGAAGTGTTTTGAGGTATTGTTTTAACAAAGCTAATTTTAGTATTGTTTTAGAAATGAGATGCTATGATAAATTAGTTAACGTTAAAAACAAACTTAACCGCTTCAAGAAGCAGGAAACTGAAAACTTCCTGCTTCTACTAAAAAGGGAATAGATCTTCATTATTGAAAAGTAATGACGATTGAAACTGGGAGATTTAGGAGCCTTTTTTGAGGTTGGCTTGTTTAAGGATTGTCTTAGAAATAAGGTGGTGTAAAAAATGAGTTGAACGTAGAAAAATTAACTCAATCTCTTAGGGAAACAGGAAGTTACGGCTTCCTGTTTCTATTCAAAAAACAGATTTACATTATTAAAAAGTAATGCAAATCGAAATGAAGGGTTTAAAGTTGTTGTTTTGATTAAGACAGTTTCAATATTATTTTAGTAATAAAATATTATGAAAATTGGTTGAGAAGACCCAACTTAGCCTCTTCAGGAAACAGGAAGTTACGGCTTCCTGTTTCTTATATAAATATAGATTTACATTGTTGAAAAGCAATGCAGATTGAAATGAAGATTTTCAAGTTCTTGTTTAGTAAAACTCATTTTAGTATTGATGTTATTTTAGAGATAAATCAGTATGAAAAATTAGTTTAGCGTTATAAAACAGACTTAATCTCTTCAGGAAACAGGAGGTTGCGACCTCCTGTTTCTATTTACAAAATAATCAGTTGTTTTTTCAATTAATGCTATATGTTATGAAAACAATCAGCATCTTTTTGGTTATTTTATTTGTGGTGTTGCAATCATTTGGCCAAAATCCATCATTTTCTAAAGAAGATTATCTACAAAAAAGCAAAAGCCAAAAGAAAACAGGCTGGATTTTACTTGGCGGAGGAACAGCGATTGCAGTTGTTGGCGCCATTCTATTTGATGAATCGGATGATTGGAGCTCAGCAGATACTGGCGGTTTTATAATGTTAGGTGGCGCAGCGGCTGGTTTGGCCAGCATTCCTTTTTTTATCAGTTCGGCAAAAAATGCAAACAAAGCTGCCACCATCAGTTTTAATTATCAAAAAACGTATTTTTCTAAACACGATATTTTTGTGGCTAAAATGCAACCCGCAATAACCATAAAAATCCCATTATAACACAATTTCAAAAAATAAAAACGGATTATAAAATTTTATAATCTACTCAAATACAATTAGATAAAGTACTGTGTAACATTTTTTGCGTTTGCTGATAAAATAAATGTCGTAAATTATAGGTTTACTATAACAATCATAAATTTAAAAACACTAAAAAATGGACTATTACTATTCAACCATATTAAACAACATCACTTTTGAGGAAGCCATAGAAAAAGTAACTGCCGAACTTCAAAAAGAAGGATTTGGCGTACTAACAGAAATAGACATAAAAGCCACCTTGAAGAAAAAATTAGATGTCGATTTTTACAATTACAGAATTTTGGGAGCTTGCAACGCACCTTTCGCCTATAAAGCTTTAAAAGCCGAAGACAAAATTGGAACGATGCTTCCGTGCAACGTTATTGTCCAGGAAAAAGAACCCGGAATTATTGAAGTTTCGGCCATCAATCCCATTGTTTCCATGCAAGCTGTTGTCAATGAATCTTTGGCGCCAATTGCTTTGGAAATAGGCGATAAACTTAAAAAAGTTTTGGCAAATTTGTAAATTTTAAAAAATTTACCGCAAAAATTTTATCCAAAAAATTTTGTTTTAGTTTTCCTGTATTTGACATTTATCATTGGCAGTGGCAACTGCATTGAATATCTTTAGATATCGATATCATTTTAATTTAAAAATAATTATTATGGAAATTAAAATTCAATTTGTGCAAGCGCCAAAAAGTGAAGCTGTAGAATCATTTGTGATCAAAAAACTACTTAAAATGTCGGAAAGATATGAATGGCTGATCAGGGCCGATGTATTTTATAAATTAGAACCTGACACCAAAGGAAAAGGGAAAATTTGCGAAATAAGACTAAGCCTTCCCGGCCCCAGAATTTTTGCATTTTCTGATGAAGAAAGTTTTGAAGCTGCCACCGATGAAACTTTACGCGATATAGACAAGCAGCTTCAAAAACGCAAAAGCGAAATGAAGCATTACTTATAAACAGGTATTTGATAAAATAAAGATTGAAAAAAGGATAAAAGCAACTATCTTTTGGAAACTCACTATTCATAAATCCTTGTAAACAGGTAATCCTGAATATGATTTATTTAGATAACAACAATTATTGCAATCCGACGTCCAAAATTGGAATATTGAGAGCATAATACCTTAGGGAAAATCTCTTTGTCAGATTATGAAAGTTGAAACCTCGGCTACATCAATTTATCAAAATGACTGATTATTTTGATTTTTTCAAACTAAAATCCTCATTCGCTTTTTTTAACAATGCAACAACTTCTTGGTCATTTACCTGATCAAACTCATCATAAAACTGTCCGACCGCCTGAAAATTTACGGGCGCCGACAAGCAAATAACTTCATTCACCTCAGGCATTTCCCTTATTTTTCTCAATGCAGAATTTGGCGAAACGGGCAAGGCAACAACAATTTTTGAAGGTTTTTGCAGTTGGATTAATTGAATACAGGAAATAATGGTATTTCCTGTGGCAATGCCATCATCAACCAAAACAACTATTTTATCTTTAAGTGACATTGGTTTTTTTTCGCCATAATACAATTGATGGCGCTGTTTTAACAAAGCCCTTACTTGTTCGGTTTCATCATAAATATATACGGGAGAAACTTCTTTTGCGGCATCACTTAAAATACTGTTTTCTAAAGTAACGGCACCAATGGCATATTCTTTATTGAAAGGATGACCAATTTTTTTTGAAAGCACTATTTCTAAAGGAACATTTAATTTATTGGCAATTTCATAGCCAACCGGAACACCTCCTCGTGGAATTGCAACAATAACCACCTCATTATTATCCTTATAATTTGTTAATTTGTTTGCCAGCAATTTGCCTGCTTCTTCCCTATTTGTAAACATCACGTTCAGTTTTAGCTTTCTTTTTTAAATACTTGTCGAACCATTCCGCAGTAAGTTTGGCCACAATTTCGAGTTTTCCTGCTTCCGGAAATAAATGCGTAGCGCCTTCAACAATTTTTAATTCACAAATGCCACCAATTGCCGCTTTTGCTTTTTTATTCAATTCTATGACTACATCGTCATTGCCCCCAACTATTAAAAGTGTAGGTACTTTTATGTCTTTTAAAACCGGCATGGCCAAATCTGGACGGCCACCTCTTGACACAACGGCCTTTATGCTGTTTCCCATTTGGACGGCAGCTTTTAAAGCAGATGCTGCGCCGGTGCTGGCTCCAAAATATCCTAGTGGCAGCTTTTTCGTTTCTTTGTAATTCATTGCCCAATTTGTGACTTTAACCAAACGTTCGGTAAGCAATTCAATGTCAAAACGATTTTCGTAAATTAAATCCTCTTTGGCGGTTAATAAGTCGAAAAGCAAACTGGAAAAACCTTCCTCCAACAACAAACTTGCAACATAATTATTTCTGATGCTCAGCCTGCTGCTGCCGCTTCCATGAGAAAATAAGATGATTCCTTTTGGCTCTTCCGCCAGTCTTAAATTTCCTTTTAAAAGCACTTCGCCAATAGCAACATCAACTTCTTTAAAAGTTTGTTTTATGCTTTTCATCTGTATATCTTTTATTTTTCAGCTTGTTTAAAACATGGCATTCTGGTATACAATAGACTTTAATTCTTTTGGAAGCACTGTTCTAAGATCCTCCAATTCACCTAAAGAAACATATTTGCGCAACAACATAAATGTTGCATTGATATAATTTTCTGCAACTTCTTCTGATTCAAAATCATTTAAAGCAGTTACGCCGTTCAATTCTCGAATTAAGTCAATAAAATCGGTCATCGATTTTACTTTTTGCTTTTTGCGAGTTGTCCATTTATTAACATAAACCGCTTTTAAGAACATCGGAAACTGTGAAATTAGCTGTAAAGATTCCTCAATGGTGATCACTTCTCTAAGTCCGTGTAAGATAGAAGACAAAATTCTTCCTGCTTTATCGGTGTCATTAGGCATATTTATTTTTTTTGCAAATTCCTTCAAAAATGCATTGCCTTCTTTTGCGAATTGATTAAAATTTAGTGCCATAACTTATGTTTTTTAGTTAAAACTGATGTATTTCCCACTTTTTATTTTTGGTTTTTACCGCAACCAAATTTGGTGCTATAAATTTCGATTCGATAATAGGTACGCCACCTTTATAGTTGGCCTGTACATTTTTTCTTGGATTGTATAAATATTTTACCAATTCCCCAGCAGTGTTGATCACATATTCTTCCATAATATTGGAAACGACAGCCTTATTAAGCACTACATTGAATCCGATTGAATCTTTTGAAGTCAGCACCACAATGGCATAACCATTCGTAAAATTTGTGGCATATAAAAACTGAGGTTTAATGACTTCTACGCCTTTTTCATTGATAAAACCGTAGTAATAAGTGTCTCCCATTAATTTTCTGATCAAGCACCTGCCATCATTAAAAACAGGATAAGAAATTGTTTGATTTAAAGAATTTAACCTGTTGGTTAACACCAAATCAGACCTGAAATCGATGGTTTTTTTACCTTCTTTATCAATAAAAGCCCACTGATTTGCTTTTTTTATGGCTGCAAAATTGCCATGGAAAGGATAAACCTCATCTATGTCGCTTAAAATTTGTGAAAAAGCAGCAGCATAAAATCCGAGACAAACTATTAAAATGAGTAATTTTTTCATGACTCTTTATTTATTATTCACATAAAGCTAGGATTTGTTTAAATTTTAAAAAATGATTTTCCTCAATCTATGGGTTTTCAATAATGAAGTATGACGATATTTTCTAACAATTTAAAGTGAACCTTAAAAATTGGTTTTTTATGCGCCAAAAATTAGGAAAAACAATAAAAAATTGTCAGTTTTTAATTGAATGAAGTGCCAATTTTTTAATCTTCATTTGATATATATCATTTTTTATAAAAA
Organism: Lutibacter sp.; assembly: GCA_030656195.1. Taxonomy (GTDB): domain Bacteria; phylum Bacteroidota; class Bacteroidia; order Flavobacteriales; family Flavobacteriaceae; genus Lutibacter. Next base: position 5,047 of record JAUSOJ010000101.1, on the reverse strand, counting down.
TTATAATGAATTACTTAGTGATGAATTAGAAAAACGACAGCAATGGAATCGAACATCGTTTACAAATCGTTTTCCAAGGATAAAACCATTGAGGAATTGCTTTACAATATTATCTTATGGACTTCGGAGTATGCTTTTATCAATATTGAATTGGCTTTTATAAAAAGGCTCATAAAAGCCTATCCGTTCTCTGCAACCATCCCAAATTTGTATGAACGCCTGCAACTGTTTATTTTAGAATTGGATAATTTTGAACAGGCAAAAAACAATATTCTTGTTAAAATTAATGATTATGACAAAAAATTAATTGAGAGCAATGAAACCAAAACGCTAGACGCTGATCATTTGTACCTAATTGAATATGAAAAACTGGCAGAAGAAGTTTTTATGTATTTAAAACACTACAAAAATTTAAAAATTCGAATATTTGAATACATAAACGGCCTCATCAATTAATCATTTACAACAGAAAACTAAAAATTTAAAAACTGATGAATATCAAATTGTTTTTCGGTTTTAGCGCTTAACTTTATACAAGTTAGCTGGCTGTTTAATATTTAAATCTCTAAAAGATGGATACTAAAATGAAAAAAGATTGGTTTGGCAGGGAAAAAAGCGTTGATGAATTGCACCACGATTCAAAACTATGGGTTTCTGAAATCAATTTGATTAAAGATGAAATCCGATTTTTGGAACATTTGCTCAGCGCGAATTATATTGATTTTTTGGCAGCTGGTTTGCACAAAAAAATTGAAGAATCCGTTAAGGAGATCTCACTTCAAAAAAATATCGGAACCACCTTGTTGGAAGTTATCAGAAGTCAGGATAAAATTCTTGCAGAATTAATTAAGTACGAAAGCATCTCAGGCAACAAAAACTATTTGGAAAGCCATAAAAAATTAGAAATAGAAGTCACTAGTTACATTGGTAAATATAAGGAACTTAAACAAGGTATCTTTAAAGTGGTTGAAAATGTAATGAAGAAAAAAGACCAAAAAAAATTGCCGGGAACAGATGAAATTCCAAAATTATTGGATAAATAATTTGAAAAAACTTCGCTGTTAAATCTATTTATAAAATGGCATTGGTATTTAAAGTTGCCATGTCTTTTTTTGTGTCCAAAAAATTGCGTAAAAATATTCAATTTCCTTATTACCAATTAAATGAAACGAGCATCATAAATTTCGATACACAAAGGAATGACTATTGGCAGGCAGCATCTGTTACCGCTAAAAAACAAAAATTTAAACAGATGAAAATTTATTTAAAAAAAGTGGAGAAATAGTTGCTTATTACTTTAAAAGTAATTTAATTTGCACACACAAAAGCCGATGTAGCTCAGCTGGCTAGAGCAGCTGATTTGTAATCAGCAGGTCGTGGGTTCGAGTCCCTCTATCGGCTCCAAGAAGCCTCTTCAAAACGAAGAGGCTTTTTTTATGCACTAAATTTAAATTGTAAAAAGGACGAGAAGTTTATCCTGAGCGAAGTCGAAGTAAGTCCCTCTATCGGCTCCAAGAAGCCTCTTCAAAACGAAGAGGCTTTTTTTATGCATTAAATTAAAATTGTAAAAAGGACGAGCAGTTTATCCTGAGCCAGCCTTAATCGAACCGATACTGCTTTTTTATTTAATAAAGTTGAAAAAGAAAGCTCTTTAATTGTTATTATTGTAGTTTAAACCAGCACATCAAACCAAGGTTGTTTTTGAATTAAATAATGACTGAAATTCAAAACACCTAAAATTATAAAGGCTGGTGTTGGGCAGACCATGCCAACCTAATTTGGGTAGTCTGTGAAGATTTTATCAGACATTTAAACAAGTTCACGGCAAGTAAAAATACCATTAATACAAATATTTACAACAATGAAAAAACATCTTTTATTTATACTTTTAATTGGATTTCCTTTAATCGCTTTGAGTCAGAATCAAAATTCAGACTCAATTGTAAAAGTTTTAATTAAGGATTTACAAAATCTGAAGACCGACAATGAGAATCTCCAAAAGAGAATAGAAAGTCAAGACATTGTTTTAAGCGACTTGACAAAAATTCAAAGACTCTCAGACCACACAAAATGGGAAATAATTAAATCAAACATAAAAACGGGAAGAAAAAGTTATGATTTCTTAAGTAAAAAAATTACTGCTTTAAAGTCTGAACTTATTAGCCAGGATTATCAGAATTACATAAAAAGTTTGGGAAGCGTTAAAAACAGCCCGTTGGGTTTTTCGTTTGACGAGGTTATTCTCAAAACCGCTCAAGACAATGTCATTTTTAAACAAAAAAACTTTGTTGATAGATTTGAAAAGACCGTTAAATCCATTTCAAACAGTCTTTTAGCTGGGTTAATCCCATATGCATCAGAAGCTATTACAATTTCTAATTCGGTTTTAAATATTGCTTATTCTGCAGGTTTTCAGAATGTAAAGGTTGATTTAGATAAAATTAAAAGTTTTGAAAAAGAATTAAACAGGTACATATCCTATTACATTGAATTAGATAAAGCAAATGTTTTAAATAATTCATTTAATTATCAAACTGTAGTTTTGCTGGAATCCATTCAACATGACTTATTAACTGAGATAAAAAAATCAGGCATAAAATTGAACTTTACTCCAAGAGAGATGAAATCTAATGAAACAATAGATAATTATCTGATAGCGATACTTAATGACTTTAGTGACGAATATGTTGACAATTATTTAAAAGAAGTTAAATCTAAACATAAGAATGATGTTGATGTGCTTCAATTGGAATCAAATGTAAAAAATGTAAACAATAACCTGGATAACTTAATACAATTATCTAACAGATTTAAAAATATCTATGATTCATATTTTGAATTGAGCAGTAATTATTATACACAATTGAGAAACACTCTTGAACTGGCTAATAAAAATAAAATAATTGAACCCATAAAGGAAAAAAACGAAGTTCAAGTTTATGATGAATTAATGAGCAGCTTGACTGTAAAAAGACAGAAAAGTGAATCAACATTAAAAAGCAATGTAAATATTGACGAACTATTAAAAAGCAATAATAAGATTGAATTGATAAAATTCATATAAATGCCAACCGCAAACATTTTTAATAAGTTATGGCGGTGGTTGTTGTGTATTAGAGCGTTCCGCCTCGCGTCAAGTTTCGTATAACTTTACCGTAAATTGCTCCGAAATTCACCTGAACGTAAAGTCTGAAAATGTGATGAAATCTAGCAAAAAGGCAGATGACACAACAAGTCTATGACTAAAAATGGATATTAAATACAGGCTCTATAAACCACATTGACATTATTTCCTGCGTTAGGGATTGCAATGGAAAGCCCGCAGTCACGCTTTTGGGCGTGACGAGGACTTGCAACGAAAAGCCCGACCCGCCAGCTGGCGGGCAGGCCCGAAAGCTGGCGGGGAACGTCCTATAAAATGGCAGGCAGACAACCTAAAAGCACGTGCTGATTCAAAAAATTAAAAATTTATTTAAATCTGTTTTTGCTATTTTATATTCCTTAAATTTGAACGAATTTAAAATTACTGATTTAGATGTTGATAATTGGAATTGCCGGAGGTACAGGAAGCGGAAAAACAACCGTTGTGAATCAAATTATACACGAATTGCCTACCGATGAGGTGTGTGTAATTTCGCAAGATTCTTATTATAATGTGACCAACGATCTGTCGTATGAAGAGCGCACAAAAATTAATTTTGACCATCCGAAAGCCATTGATTTTGATTTGTTGGTGGATCATTTGAAGAAATTGAAAAACGGCGAAATTATTGAACAGCCTGTTTACTCGTTTGTGACGCACAATCGTACCGCCGACACTTTAATTACGCATCCAAGAAAAGTGATTATTGTTGAAGGAATCCTTATTTTTAACAGCAAAGAGTTGCGCGATTTGTTCGACATCAAAATATTTGTGCACGCTGATACGGATGAACGTTTGATACGACGTGTAAAACGAGATATTGAAGAACGCGGCCGAAACATCACTGAAGTATTGGACCGTTATCAGAACACGTTAAAGCCTATGCATCAGCAGTTTATTGAGCCCACAAAAAATTATGCCGATATTATTATTCCAAATGACCGATACAATACGGTTGCCATTGATATTGTTAGAACCGTAATTAGCCACAAACTTTAGTTTATGACTTTAAAGCAAATAAAAAATAAACCTTTTGTAAAATTTATTACGAACAGATACGTAATGATTCTTGCCATATTTTTTATTTGGATGGTTTTTTTTGATGAAAATTCGTGGGTAAACCATCACGAATTTGATAAGGAAATTGATAAGCTTCAAAGTGAAAAAGAATATTACCAGTCGCAAATTGATTCGGACAACGCATTTATCAATAAACACAATGATAGGGAAGAGTTGGAAAAATTTGCCAGGGAACAATATAAAATGAAGAAAGAAACCGAAGAAATTTATTTGATTGAATTTGACACGATTCCGAAAAAAAAATAGCGATACCATTTTAGCAAATTAATGCGATCATTGGGCTAACTTCTTAAAATATTTCCGATTTTTGTTTAATATACCTTAATTATGAGCAGTATTATTACACAAGAATTTCCGCCAGTTTCGGCTGCTGCCTGGAAACAAAAAATTCAATTCGATTTAAAAGGGGCAGATTACAACGAAACCCTGCTCACCAAAACCAATGAAGGCATTACCATAAAGCCTTTTTACCATGCAGACGATTTCGAAAAATTAAATATTCCGCTCTCCTCAGCAGATTTTAAAATTTGCCAGAAAATTGTTGTTGCCGATGAAGTAGCCGCAAACCTAAAAGCCGTTGACGCCACCAGCAAAGGCGCAAATTCACTGAAATTTATCGCTAAAAAACCTTTTGATGCTGGCTTATTATTTAAAAATTTGCTGGGTAAAAACATAGAATTTCATTTTCATTTTGAGTTTTTATCCGAAGCGTTTATTGATGAACTTGCTGAATTATTGAAAAACGAAACCGTTTTTTACAACATCGACATTGTTGGCAAATTGGCAAGAACCGGAAATTGGCACAAATCCCTGAACGATGATTTT
>JAUSOJ010000021.1 GCA_030656195.1 Lutibacter sp. | reverse complement strand
ATCCTAAATAATCTAAAAGCCACGAGTGAAAAACTCGTGGCTTTTTTTGTTGTATCTTTTTACTTTATAAACAAATAGTTGTAAACCTTAAAAAAAGGCGAAAGAATTAAATCTTTCGCCCTTTTTATTTATCAAATAATCAAACAATGGTTTTTATCATTTATATGCCAAACCTTCTTTTGCTGTTCCAGGTATTGCTTTTAGAATTCCTGAAATCGATGGTGTTTGGTCTTGTTTTGCGGTCTTGATTTATAATGTTTTTAGTGGTTTCCATAACGGTTGGTGTTAGTAATTAATGCTGGTACAAATATACAATATCTTTTAGATTTAAAAAAGCATTTTATTAGATATTTCACATTATTTTAACGTTTATTTTTACATATGTTAATTATTTTTCACATTTAGATACTTATATTTGTATTATTCGTAATAAAAATAGATGTTGTGTATGGCCTGTATAACACTTTTCAATTAAAACTATAAAAAATTCAAATAATTAACCAAATAGCTAATAAGCCATTGGGAAACCAGCCAATATGCCAATAGAATTTATTAAAAGATAAAAGAATTGATGAATTGATGGATTGAATATTTAAAACAAATAAACGACTCAACAATTCAACGATTAAACAGTAGAAAAACTATTTAGAAGGATCCATCGGAATTTTTCCGGAAAGTATGTCGAAATACATTTTAAAGTCGGATCGCAAACTCCACAAAGGATATTGAAAAGTAGCCGGTTTGTTTTTTTCGAAAAAGAAATGGCCAACCCAGGCAAAACCATAGCCGGCGACGGGAACCGCAATCCATAATGCAGGAATGTTGTGATACACGGCGGTAAATGCCAAAGCCAAAACAACGGTTGTGCCAATCACGTGCAACAACCGGCAAATTTTATTGCTGTGCTGTTTCAAATAAAATGGGTAAAACTCCTCAAATGATTTTATGCGATCTTCCATAAAACAAATGTATATAAATAATGTTGGATTTTGGATTGTGAATTTTGGATTGTCTTTTTTCTCAAGTCTTACTTTGTTTTTTCAGCCTTCAACTTCTAATTTTTAATACCAACGCGCCGGCTGGCACATTCTCTAAAAATGTATTCCATACATTTTTTTAACGCTCTGTTCCCCCTTCGGGGGCTAGGGGGCTTAAAGTTTGAAAATAAACCCTGCCATCACATTTCCTTTTGGCATCGGCACCAAATTGGTTTCGGTATATTCCGCATTGAAGATGTTATTTGCCGACAATGAAAACTCCATATTATTTTTAAGCGCAGCTCCTATTTTGGCATCAACCACATTGTAATTTTGTCCGTTTGTCCTTTCCACATATCTGTAGGAAAGATGCTGGCTAAAAATTGGACAAAATTTGGTTGAAATACCTGAAGTTAATTGATGTTTGATGCTATTGATGGAATATTGCGTAAATTGAACGTTGTTGTCTTTAATCTCATCCTCAATAAAACTATAACCCAGATTAATTTTTTGTGGGTAATTTCCTATTTTAAATTGGTAATTGATATTGGTTTCCAAGCCTTGCGCAACCACTTCGCTAAAGTTTCTGGCTTCCCATTTATCGGTTTCATTGTCTTTGGTCCAGTCAATTAAATTATCCGATTTTCGGTTGAAAAAAGCCGCATCCATCTGAAAATTGGCCGCTGTAAATTTTATGCCCAACTCTTCGGCCAAGGCCGATTCTGCCTGTAAATCGGCATTTCCTTGCGTGGTTGGCCCCACATAATACAAATCGGTAAAAGTAGGTACGCGATAGGTATAACCAATATTTCCGTACAATTTCACTTTTTCTGAAATGCGGTAACCCATATCCAATCCGGGAAAAGCTTTGGTGTCAAAATCCGAATAAGAACTTATGGCAACGCCCGGCGTAATATCCAGCTTCTCATTCAACAATTCAAATCGGTGCTCTATAAAGCCCGTAATGGCAGTTCTTTGGTGACTGCCTAAATTGTTGCTCACAAAAAACAATCTTGAAATATCCAATCCAACACCTGTTTTTCCCAAGCTCGAATTGAAAACAACATTTGTTTCACCGCCAACTTTATTTGAAATATGCAGATTTCTGTAATAGGAAGGGTTTTCTCTGATAAACAAATATAAATCCTGATTTCTTCTCCAATAAATTCTTCGTTTGATGATCACGTTTCCAATCAAATAATCGGAAGAAAGCGCCACCAAGCTTGTTTGGGTTTCTTCATATTGGTCTTTAAAGGCCGGACTTGCATAAAATCCGTTGGCGCCAAACTTGCGTTCTGCAAAAGAAGTGATTAAACTATAATTTTTAAAATTCGATTTTAGAAAAATATTGCCGTTTTTAAAGTCGGTATTAAATCGATAACCATCCGATTCCTGATAACTTGCCGTCGCCAAAATATCACCGCCGTTAAATTTTTGGCCCAAAGTGGCTTCTCCTTTTTTATTGTTATACGATCCGTAATTTAAATTGATGGCGGCAGTATTTTCCTTTACCGATTTTGTGACAATATTGATGGCGCCGGTAAAGGCATTTTGTCCGTAAATACGTGCAGCCGGACCTTTAATGATTTCAATTCTTTCTATATTTTCCAAAGATAAAATACCGTTCATGGTATGATGTCCTGTTTGTGCATCATCCATTTTTACGCCGTCAATCAACAATAAAGTCTGGTCAAAATTTCCGCCGCGAATGTATAAATCCGATTGCATGCCATCAGTTCCCCTTCTTCTGATATCAACGCCCGCAACATTTTGCAGCACATCGGCCAAGTTGCTCGCAGCTGATTTGGTGATATCTTCCCGGGTTAAAATGGTGATGGTACGGGAAGTTTTTGAAAAAGGCAGGGAAATTCTGTTTGAAGTCACTTCAACTTCTTTTAATTTAACGGTGTCTTTTTGTGCGTTTGCCGAATTGCTTAAAATTGAAAGAAGTAATAGTAAGATAATGTGTATTCTCATTTAAATAATTTCATTGTTAGTAGTGGGCAAAGCTATTAAAATGAAGTTACATAAAATAAAAAAAGCCAAACTTTCGTTTGGCTTTTTTTGCTTATTATGCTTCGCCCGTAGGCCCAAAATTTAATGGGATTCCAGGTTGATCAAAATCCTTTATTTCACCATGAGATTTCTCAAACCTATGCACATTGTCTGCAAGCGCTTTAACCAAGCGTTTTGCATGTTGGGGCGTTAAGATAATTCTTGATTTTACCTTAGCCTTAGGTTGCCCTGGCATCACACTGATAAAATCAACAACAAATTCAGAAACTGAATGGTTGATAATCGCCAAGTTGGAATAAACTCCTTCAGCTGTTTTATCATCCAACTCAATATTTATTTGTCCGTCTTCTTTAGGTTCTTTATTGCTCATAATTAAAGTTTTGACATCATTTCTTCTTTAGGGCCAACAATCATATTGTCGTAATTTTTCATTCCTGTTCCTGCCGGAATTCGTTTTCCAACAATTACATTTTCTTTCAAACCTTCTAAGTAATCAATTTTACCGCTTACCGCAGCTTCATTCAATACTTTTGTGGTTTCTTGGAATGATGCAGCAGAAATAAATGATTTCGTTTGCAATGACGCTCTTGTGATCCCTTGTAAAATTTGTTCAGCAGTTGCAGGTCTTGAATCTCTTGCTTCCACCAAATTTCTGTCTTCTCTTCTCAATACGGAATTTTCATCACGCAATTGACGAGGCGTAATAATTTGTCCTTCTTTTAAAACATCAGAATCACCTGCATTTTCAACCACTTTCAATCCGTAAATATCATCATTTACTTCAAAGAAGTCGTTTTTGTGCACCAATTGATTTTCTAAGAATAAGGTATCACCAGAATCAATAATTTTAACTTTACGCATCATTTGGCGAACAACCACCTCAAAATGCTTGTCGTTAATTTTCACCCCTTGCAAACGGTAAACTTCCTGAATTTCATTCACCAAATATTCCTGAACTTTTGCAGGTCCTTGAATATTTAAAATGTCATCAGGTGCTGTTGCGCCTTCTGAAAGTTGCATTCCCGCTTTGATATAATCGTTTTCCTGAACTAAGATTTGGTTAGAAAGTTTAATTAAATACCTTTTAACATCGCCTAATTTAGATTCAACAACAATTTCACGGTTACCTCTTTTAATTTTACCGAAGGAAACTACACCGTCAATTTCCGACACAACTGCTGGATTTGATGGATTACGTGCTTCAAATAATTCGGTTACACGTGGTAAACCTCCTGTAATATCACCTGCTTTACCAGATTTACGAGGAATTTTAACAATTATTTTACCTGCAGGTATTTTTTCGCCATCTTCAACAATTAAATGGGCACCCAAAGGCAAGTTGTACGATCTTAGTACATTGTCTTTTTTATCTTTTAACAATAATGTTGGAATTGTTTTTTTGCTTTTTGATTCGATGATCACTTTTTCCTGGAAACCGGTTTGTTCATCAATTTCAACAAGGTAGTTTACGCCTTTCTCAACATTATCAAATTCAATTACACCAGCAAATTCTGATACAATAACACCGTTAAATGGATCCCATTTACAAATAACATCACCTCTTTTTAGTTTTTCGCCATCTTTAACATAAATGCTGGAACCATAAGGAATGTTGTTTGTGCTAAGCGTTAATCCGGTTTTTTCGTCGATAACTTTTATTTCTGATGTTCTTGAAATTACGATATCAATATCATTTCCGTCATTGTCTTTACCTACAACCGTTTTTAAATCATCAATAGAAGCTATTCCCGAAAGTCTGGCATTTAAGCTGTTTTCTTCAGAAATATTTCCTGCAACCCCACCAACGTGGAATGTTCTTAATGTTAACTGTGTACCTGGTTCTCCAATTGACTGTGCCGCAACAACGCCAACTGCTTCACCAATTTGCACCATTTTTCTGGTTGATAAGCTATGTCCGTAACATTTTGCGCAAATACCTTTTTTAGATTCACACGTTAAAGCTGATCGAACTTCAACACCATCAAGTGATGAATTTTCGATACGTTTTGCAATTTCAGAAGAAATTTCTTCTCCTGAACGCACAAATAACTCTTCAGTAACTGGATCAATAACATCGTGCAATGAAACGCGGCCATCAAGTCTTTCACTTAATGATTCAACAATTTCATCATTCTTTTTAAGCGGTTCAACAAATAAACCTCTTAAAGTACCACAATCAACTTCATTGATGATCACATCTTGCGAAACATCAACCAAACGACGTGTTAAGTAACCGGCATCGGCTGTTTTTAATGCAGTATCCGCCAAACCTTTACGCGCACCGTGGGTAGAAATAAAGTATTCAAGAATTGACAAACCTTCTTTAAAGTTCGACAAAATTGGATTTTCAATAATTTCTCCTCCACCTGTTGATGATTTTTTAGGTTTCGCCATCAATCCACGCATTCCTGTTAACTGGCGAATTTGTTCTTTAGAACCCCTTGCACCAGAATCAAGCATCATAAACACAGAGTTAAATCCTTGTTGGTCTTCACGCAAACGTTTCATGGAAAGTTCCGTTAAACGGTTGTTTGTAGAACCCCAAATATCAATTACCTGATTGTAACGCTCTTTATTTGTTAACATACCCATATTATAGTTTGCTATAATAATGTCAACCTGTTCATTTGCATCAGCAATCATTTTCACTTTTTCTGGCGGAATGATAATATCTCCCAAACTGAACGACAAGCCTCCACGGAATGCAAATTTGTATCCCATATCCTTCATATCATCAAGGAATCTTCCTGTTGTAGGCACATCTGTAACTTTCAGAATTTGACCGATAATATCTCTTAAAGATTTTTTAGTCAATACTTCGTTTACATATCCTGCCAATTCAGGAACCACTTCATTAAATAAAACCCTTCCTACAGTTGTTTCAATTATTTGTGAAACCAATACGCCTTCCGCATTAAAATCTTTCGTTCTAACTTTAATAACCGCATTAAGTTCAACAGCTTTTTCGTTGAATGCAATGGTTACTTCTTCAGGAGAATAAAAAGTCAATCCTTCACCTTTTACTTTACGCTCAGGAGTCGATCTTCTTTCTTTGGTCATATAATACAATCCCAAAACCATGTCTTGAGAAGGAACCGTGATTGGTGCTCCGTTAGCCGGATTTAAAATGTTATGTGATGCTAACATCAACAATTGACATTCTAAAATTGCTTCAGGTCCTAATGGTAAATGAACTGCCATTTGGTCACCATCAAAATCGGCATTGAATGCAGTACAAACCAATGGATGTAACTGAATTGCTTTTCCTTCAATTAATTTTGGTTGAAAAGCCTGAATACCCAAACGGTGTAATGTTGGGGCACGGTTTAGCAATACAGGATGTCCTTTTAAAACATTTTCTAAAATATCCCATACAACAGGTTCTCTTTTATCAATAATTTTCTTTGCAGATTTTACTGTTTTCACAATCCCTCTTTCAATCAATTTTCTGATCACAAATGGTTTGTACAACTCAGCTGCCATATCTTTTGGCAATCCGCATTCGAATAATTTTAATTCCGGTCCAACAACAATTACAGAACGTGCAGAATAATCAACACGTTTTCCAAGTAAGTTTTGACGGAAACGTCCTTGCTTACCTTTTAAGGAATCTGACAATGATTTTAACGGACGGTTTGATTCAGTTTTTACGGCTGATGATTTACGTGTGTTGTCAAACAATGAATCCACAGATTCTTGCAACATACGTTTCTCATTACGTAAAATTACCTCAGGCGCTTTTATTTCAACCAATCTTTTTAAACGATTGTTTCTGATAATTACCCTGCGGTATAAATCATTTAAATCGGAAGTGGCAAAACGGCCACCATCCAACGGCACCAACGGACGCAATTCTGGCGGTGTCACCGGAATCACTTTCATAATCATCCATTCCGGACGATTTTCTCTGTTTTTGCCTGCATCTCTAAAAGCTTCAACTACGTTTAATCTTTTTAATGCTTCAGTTTTACGTTGTTTAGATGTTTCTGTATTTGCTTTATGACGCAATTCATAAGACAATTCATCTAAATTGATTCGGTTAAATAAATCAATTAAACATTCGGCACCCATTTTAGCAATGAACTTTTCTGGGTCGTTATCGTCTAAATATCTATTTTCATTAGGGAATGATTCAAGAATGTCCAAGTATTCTTCTTCCGTTAAGAAATCCATTTTTTGCAATGGATCTCCGCTTGAATTTTTAGCTCCGGCAGGTTGAATGACTACATAACGTTCGTAGTAAATAATCATGTCTAACTTTTTTGAAGGCAAACCTAAAAGGTATCCCATTTTGTTAGGCAATGATCTAAAATACCAGATATGAGCAACTGGAACCACCAAATTAATGTGTCCCACTCTGTCTCTACGAACTTTTTTCTCAGTTACTTCAACACCGCAACGGTCGCAAACTATTCCTTTATAGCGAATTCTCTTGTACTTTCCACAAGCACATTCGAAATCTTTTATGGGTCCAAAAATTCGCTCACAAAACAATCCATCTCTTTCAGGTTTGTGAGTTCGGTAATTTATAGTTTCCGGTTTTAAAACTTCTCCGTTTGATTTCTCAAGAATTACTTCAGGAGATGCCAAGCCAATAGAAATTTTATTGAATTTTTTTACAGTGTATTTATTATCGGTTTTTCTGGCCATAATATGTTAATAATGGGTTCGAATTTAAAATGTAAAAATTGTATAAATAGCCAGAAGGTCTAAAAACCTCCTGACTATCCTTTTTTGTTATTCCTCTAATCTAACGTCTAATCCAAGACCTCTAAGCTCGTGCATTAATACGTTAAATGATTCTGGCAATCCTGGTTCAGGCATATCATCACCTTTTACAATAGCCTCATAGGTTTTTGCTCTACCCAAAACATCATCAGATTTTACGGTTAAGATTTCTCTCAAAGTACTTGATGCTCCATAAGCTTCAAGTGCCCAAACCTCCATCTCACCAAAACGCTGACCTCCAAATTGCGCTTTACCGCCCAATGGTTGTTGTGTAATTAACGAGTATGGTCCAATAGAACGAGCGTGCATTTTGTCATCAATCATATGTCCTAATTTGATCATATAAATAACGCCTACTGTTGCAGGTTGGTCAAAACGTTCTCCTGTGCCACCATCATATAAATACGTATGGCCATGTTTTGGAATTCCGGCATCTTCTATTAACTGGTTGATTTCGCTAATTTTTGCACCATCAAAAATAGGTGTTGCAAATGTTTTGCCAAGTCGTTGACCAGCCCATCCAAGTACCGTTTCATAAATTTGTCCGATATTCATACGTGAAGGTACTCCAAGCGGGTTCAACACGATATCAA
>JAUSOJ010000096.1 GCA_030656195.1 Lutibacter sp. | reverse complement strand
TAGTTTTTTGTTTGGTATCGCTTTGGTGATGTTTGTGCCTGCGATCATTAATGCTTTTACGGGATATTTATTATCTATATCAGGGAGCATGCATTTCATCACCTCAGTGGTGATTCCCATTTGCGCCAGCGGATATTTTTCGGCAATTTCTTTCCATCCCCATTTTGGTTCCGGATAAGCTGGAGCAGGAAAATTAGGGACTTTAGCAGCTTCTTTAAAGTAGAATCCGCCACGTCTTCCCCAAGAACCCAATAAGGCATTTAAAATAGCCATAGCTCTTGCTCTTTGTGAATCATCACCATACCAAACTACGTGTCGGCCGGGATGAATAATTACGGCAGGAGCGGCATATGCCATAGCTCTTGCAGTTTCTCGAATCACTTCAGGTTTTATGGTGGTAATTCCATAAGCCCATTCAGGAGTGAATTGGCTCACATGTTTTTTTAATTCATCAAAACCTGTTGCGTATTTGTTGATGTATTCTTTATCATAAATGCCTTCTTCTATTAAAACATTCATCCAAGAAAGCATTAAAGCGATATCGGTTGCAGGTTTTATCGCAAGCCAAAATTTCGATTTGCTTGCTGCCGTTGAAAGTCTAGGATCAACAGTAATAATAGTGGCACCACTATCAATGGCATCAGACATTTCCTGAACTTGAGAATTGTGCATATTTTCACCAATATGTGACCCAATAAGCACTAAACATTTTGTGTCTCTAATATCAGTTGGTTCAGGTGATCCAACCCAAGAGCCAAATGTTAAATTAAAGCCTGTTTCACGTGGTCCTCTGCATTGTGCATAAGCTGGCTCGGCAATGGTGTCCGATCCAAAAGCTTTGAAAAGATGTTCTAAATGCGAACCGGGAGAGCCATGTTTTATTAAAGCAATGGATTCTGCACCATAAGTTTCTTTAATGCCTTTAAATTTTGAGGCTATTAAATCAAGTGCTTCATCCCAGCTTGCTTTTCTGAAAGTTTCTTCTCCATTTACGGTTGTTCTGATTAATGGCGTTTTAAGGCGGTCTTCATCAGTGTACATTCCAACGCCTCCAGTTCCTCTCGGACATAAGCGACCGTAACAATGGGAATCGTCTTCATTACCAATTATTTTTTTAATCTCTCCGTCTTCATTTGTATACGTCCAGGCGGCACACTTCCAAAAACAAACTTCGCAATAGGTGGCAGTTCTTTTAAATTTTTTGGAAACATTTTTTTTAACCAATTCATCAATAGCTGAATTAGATCCAAACATATTTATTGCAGTTGTTGACGCTGCTACAGCCCCTAAACCTAAAGCAGAAATTTTGATAAATTTTCTTCTTGAAGTAGTCATATGTATGATAATTAATTTCTAATTTATTTCGGGTGTAAAGATATTTACAGATACAAGCTAATAGGGTGACAAATGTCATTAAAAGGCGTTAAATGCGGTAACAAATGTTACATTAACAGGCTGAAATTCAATATTGTATATGTGACAAAAGTTGCATTATTAAGCTAATAATCTCTTTTAAAACGAATTATATTTTAGGTGCCAATTATCTTGCTTTTGGAACTTAAATTTAATTTGTCGTAAATTTGTTTCATAACTGTACAAATGAAAATAAAACACCTCAAAATTGCCGGTTTTACCTTAGTATTTGCATTGCTTATCGTTTTATTCATTTTAAATAATAAAAATTATTTTCAGAAAAGTTTTGTTGATGATGGCGAGTATATCAGAATTGAAAATATAGGTAAAGAATCTTGCCAAAATTGTCATGCGGGCACAAAAGGAGATTCTGACTATCACAATCCGGAACTGATTGGTTGCATAAGTTGTCATTTGGGAAATCCCAACACCTTAGATAAAGATGATTCGCATAAGGGCATGGTCTTAATTCCAGGAAATTTATCGGACGCCAAAGCGACCTGCGGAAAATGCCATCCAAATGAACTGGCAAAAATTGAAAATTCACTAATGACTACCAACAGCGGTTTGGTTGCCGTAAATAAATATATTTTTGGAGAGGCCGATTCTCCTGATTATCAATATCATATAAAAGATGTTAAACATTCAGCAGCCGATAAACATATTAGGGATTTATGCGCCAATTGCCATTTGGGAGCAGAAAAAACAGAATTTGGAGAAATTACGCAAATGAGCAGGGGCGGAGGCTGTAATGCCTGTCACTTAAATTATTCCAAAGAAGCGAAAAACGATTTGCAAAAGTATTTAAGATCAAATAAAAAGATTTTGCCAAAATTTCACCCTGCCACAAATATATTTGTTAGAAATGAGCATTGTTATGGCTGCCATAGCCGTTCGAGCAGAATTTCAACCAATTATGAAGGCTGGCAGGAAACGGTTTTGGATGAAAAAGACTTGCCTAAGAATAGTGGTTATAAAGTTTCTGAAGATAAACGGGTGTATAAATATATAGGAGAAGATTTACATCATAATAAAGGTTTGTTGTGTGTTGATTGCCATTCTTCTCACGAAGTTATGGGCGACGGAAAAAAATATGCCCACGCAGAACAAGCCGTAAAACTGCAATGCTCCGATTGTCATTTTAAAGACAAACCAAATACAACGGTATACAGCAAGTTAGATGCAGAAAGCTTGTTGGTTTTTTTACATCGTGATTATAAACATACTGATAAACCAATTATTACCGTTGAAAACGGCAAACATCCGTTGGTAAACACATATGTTGATGCTTCAGGAAAAGCTTTTTTGATAGGTAAAAAGGACGGTAAAATTCACGAGTTAAAACCGCAGTCGGAAGTTTGTTCCCGAGACAATGCCCATAAAAATGTAAGTTGCGCCGCTTGCCATTCGTCGTGGACATCGCGTTGCATTGGTTGTCATAATCAATACGACAAAAATGAGCCTCGCGCTTTCGATTTATTGGATTTAAAATATGGAAAAGGCCAGTGGAGAGAACATGTTGCCGAATTTTCCTCATCACTACCCGCAATGGGCGTAAGGGAATCTAAAAATAAAAGACATATTGAACCTGCCATTCCGGGAATGATTTTAACAATTGACAAAGGAAGTTATGCAGGAAAGGAAATTGGAAAAGATGTTTCTTTTTTCAGATTGTATGCTGCAAATTCACCGCATACAACCACCAAAAGCGTGCGTGATTGCAAGTCGTGCCATGCAAACTCGGCAACCTTGGGTTACGGAAACGGAAAATTGGTTTATGATATTAAAAACGGTAAAGGAAAATGGAATTTTACGCCGGAATATGCAAATAATCCAAATGATAATTTGCCTGAAGATGCCTGGATTCCATTTTTAACGGCGCCTAAAAAAGGTGTAATCAATTCAACCAGACTTGATTTTAGGCCATTCACAGTTGAAGAACAGCAGCAATTATTGCTGGTTGGCGCTTGTTTGCAATGCCACAAAGATGATTCAAAAGTGATGAAGCAAAGTTTGGTTAACGGCATTAAACCTTTGTTAAAAAAATTAAACAAAAGTTGTATATTGCCAAGCTGGAATTAAAAACTTTTTAAAATGGTTAAAAAAATTGCGCTTTTTGCATTTATCCTAGTTTCTGTTTTAGACCTTATAGGACTTATCTTTAATATAGAAAGTCTGCTCTACGTATTTAAGCCCTTTATCTTGTTGGCGCTGTTATTTTTATACAAAAGCTCGGTTGTTGATACAAATAAATGGTATTCCACAGCGTTGATTTTTTCTTTTTTTGGAGATGTGTTTTTAATGTATTCAGGGCAACTTCCTTTTAAAATAGGGTTGATTTCTTTTTTGATTGCGCATATTCTATTTATAAAAATTGTGATAAATAGCAACAAAAAATTTTCATTTTTAAAAATTTTAACAGCAATAAATACATTTGGAATATTTTTTTAATTTCTTATTTTTACAATTAAG
>JAUSOJ010000095.1 GCA_030656195.1 Lutibacter sp. | reverse complement strand
ACCAAAGAAAAACGACTTTGTGGTTGCCGGAAGTATGTCTGAAAATTTAATGGCGTCAAAAACCTTGTTAAAATACAGTTGAAAAGAAACATCGCCTTTTAAATTTTCTACCAGTGCAGAACCAAAAAGTGCAATGGCATCACCAAAAATAATCAACAACGGTATTATTAAAGTAGCTGCCAAAATTCGCGTTACCACCAAATATTTAAACGGATTTGTGCCTGAAACTTCCATCGCGTCAATTTGCTCCGTAACACGCATAGAACCCAATTCGGCACCAATTCCCGAACTTATTTTTCCTGCGCAAATCAACGCAATAATCACCGGGCCAATTTCCCGAACTATAGAAATACTCACCATGGAAGGCATCCAGGATTGTGCGCCAAACTCCATCAACGTTGGCCTGGATTGAAGCGTAAACACCAATCCTAAAATAAAACCGGTAATACCCACTAAAAACAAAGACCGATTGCCCATATTGTAACATTGCCGCAACAATTCTTTAAACTCAAAAGGTTTTGTAAATAGCTCTTTAAAAAAACGGCCAGCGAAATAGGATAACTCACCAATTTCAGTAAAAAAGTTAACGAGCTTATTTCCAATTTGTGATGTTGTCATCATCTTATTCAAGATTTTTTACCATTATAAAGTTATTGCTGATTTATATGGCATAAAATGATTTATATCAATTTTTCAACACTTAATAATGAATGGAGTTGATAAAATAATAAAGGAATCCAGCTTTTTATTCAGTTAAAACAAGGTGTCACTAATTTCTTTTAAAAAGAAAATGAGTCAGTTAAATTTAATCAACATCTTGATATTTATCATTAATAGTTAAAATAACCCTTTTTAACTTTACATAGGGATGTTTATAAAACCAAGAAAACAAGAGTAAAAACCACTAATTTTTTATGCCATGAAAATCAAAGAACCAAAGCACCAAGAAACCAATTTCGAAGAATTTTACAAAAAAAGTTCATCCGCCATTTCAAGTTTGAAAAAGTTTGCTGCATCAAAATTAAAGCTTGCCGAAAAAGAGGGTTTAGTTGACAAGGGATTCTATGATGCTAATGAAATTTTAGACGAAGTTTTTTTGGAAGTTTTTAAAGTTTATTCAAGTGATATTGATGAAAAACATTTGCGCCAGATTCTTTTTTTAAGAACAATTCAAAAAATAAATCACAAAATAGAAAAAGAAAATCAATTTGCCGAAGATATAAACATTGATGCAGTTTTAAAAGATGAATTGAATTTGTTGAAAGAAGATTATTCCGTAGAAGCAGATGGAGATTATATATTTGATGAGGATCTTGACGATATTTCGTACCAACAAAACAGGTTTAATCCGGCGCATTTTATTTTAGATCAGCCGATGGAACTGGAACTTACCGGTAAGTTGGATTTGAGCGAAATTTCGTTATTTTCCGACAGAAGCAGAGTTTTATTTGGCGCCACATTTTACACTTTGCCGCCAATAAGCAAAAATATTATTGAGTTGTATGTTTTTGGAAATCTGGATATTTTAGAAATCGCTGAGACTTTGAAAGTGAGTGAAGACGCGGTAAGAAAAGTAATTGACAGGGTAAAGCAGCGGCTTGAAAAACTATAATATTGTATTTGATCAAATTAAGAATATATCCTTTTTCACAAGCTGTTATTGGAAAGCATCGTTATTTTTTTGGTTTAAGCAATTGCCTATAAATCAATTTCCAAACTTATTGGGCAATGATCCGAGCCATAAAATTCCGGATGAATGCTCACCAATTTCACTTGATTGATAAGTTTTTCGCTGATTAAAAAATAGTCAATGCGCCAGCCTATGTTTTTTTCTCGTGCGTTAAATCGGTAACTCCAAAAGGTGTAAGCTTCTTCATTTGGGTGAAAATACCGAAAGGAATCTATAAATCCTGAATTTATGATGGCATCCATGCCGTCAATTTCAATTTGGGTATAACCCGCTGTTTTGTTGTAGTTGACTTTGTCGTTTTTTAAATCGATAGGACGGTGCGCCACGTTAAGATCACCACAAACGATTACTGGTTTTGTTTTTTCCAAATCTTTTAAATAGGCGAGAAATCGGAAATTCCAGCGCTGTTTATAAGCTAAACGTTCCAATGCTTGTCCGGCATTTGGTGCATAAACATTGATCAGGTAAAAATTGGCGTATTCGGCGCAAATGATTCGCCCTTCCTTATCTTCATCAACTTCATTGATAAAATCAAAAATTTTAACGGGTTTATTTTTGCTGAGCAATGCCGTGCCCGAATATCCTTTTCTATCCGCCGAATTGCAATAAATCAAATAATCATTAAAAGGCAATAATGCTTTTTGAACCTCAATATTCGTTGCTTTTGTTTCCTGCAAGCAAAGAATATCTGGTTTCATTTTTTTTACTGAAGCAATAAAATCCTTTTTCAGGATAGCTCTAACACTATTCACATTCCAAGAAACAATATTCATAAACCTGTTTTTTAGCGTATTTTTTTAATGCTTAAAAAAATAGCCCTAACAGAACCATTTCTATTAGGGCTATGTAGATTTTAATCATAAGACAGTGCTAAACATTTATTTGTTTAGGCAAATTCTCTGTGATATTGCACTTTAAGCTCATTTTTTACTTCATAAACTCCAGGTGCCAAATAGGCGGCTCTTTGTGCTTCATCTTTTTCGGCCATTGAATTGACTGTTCCGCGCAAGGTTACCACGTGGCCATCAATTGAAACAGATACATTTCTTGCATTCACATCAGCAGAGCGTTCGAAAGCTTTGGTGATTCTTTCTTTTATTTGGCTTGGTTCGATGGCTTGTTTTATTTGAATGCTGTTGACAACCCCTTTTACGCCCAATAAATTTTCAACTGCTTTTTTTGCGGCATCTTTTTGGTAAAACCATTTAAGTTCGCCTGATAAATAAACCCAGCCATCTTCCACTTTTACTGAAATTTTATCTTCAGGAACAGAAGTATCCCAGGTCAATGCATTAACAACTGCTTTTGCAATTTCTTTGTCGGTTTTTTTGTAGTCTGATCCATACTTAACTTCAATATCAAGCGCAACAGCTTTTACCCCTTTCACTGTTTTTACGGCTTTTTCTGCCGCTATTTTTTTGGTGTAATTGTCAACCACGCCACTAAGTGTTACCACACCGTCTTCAACAATAACGCCAATTTTTGTTTCATCAATGTTTGGTTGCCATGCCAATTCATCTAACACATCATTTTTAAGTTCTGCATCGGTTTTCATAATAAATAAGTTTTTAATTAAACAATACATAATTTAGGATTCAAAAATACTTGAACAACCCAGCAATAAAAATGAGGGAAATCAACTGGCCGATTTTTTAAGAAAATTTTAGTTTTTAAGTTTTTTTTATGTTG
>JAUSOJ010000196.1 GCA_030656195.1 Lutibacter sp. | reverse complement strand
TCTTGTAAAGCATTTTGCTCAATTTGTAGTTTGAACACCTTTTAAACAGTTAAGGTCTTAGAAACATCATCCCAATCTAACATGTTATTTGGGTTAACTTTACTTTTTTGAATTCTCTCCAATACCATTTTTTGATGTTCTACAGGGATTTCCATAGCATCATTCCAAAGAAAATCATTTAGTTCTAATTTTTCTGATGGCGATAATTGTTTTATCATCTCAAGTAATTGTTGAAAATTGAGATTAACCTTTAAATGAATCGTATCCATAAAGCCAATAGTTTTAATTTAATAATGATTCTACAAATTTACAAAAATATTTTAAGTGATTTAAAAGAAAACATTGCTGGCTCCGATTATGCCTCTCCTCTATCTATTAATTCCTCCAAATAGAGCTCAATGGCTTCTTTTGCCATCGCAATGGCTTCGTCCACATTTTCGCCATAGGTTATACATCCTGGCAATGATGGTACTGAAACGGTAAACCCGCCTTGCGCTTCTTTATGTAAACGTAATTTATAGATGTGCATAGTTATCTATTTATAAATCCTTGATTTGGATGATTATTTGCCTTTTTTCTAAATGCTAAGGTATAAAATAAAGTGACTTTTTATATTTTGTGAATTCCGCTCTGCAATCGCTCTGCGAAGTCTCCCGACTTCGTAGCTTGGATCATATTTTAAAAGTCGTTGTATTTCGTGAAATTCTTCAAATTTAAAACATCAACAACTGGATTGTCTGCCATTTCAATTTCTATCAATCCTTGGCCAAGGATATAATTACTTGCACTTGAATATATAAAGTCCGATGCTTTTTCCACTATGCCTGCTCTAACAGGGTTTAGATGAATGTAATCTAATTTTGTCCACATAAATTTATTTGTATAAATTTCTTCCGGATGATTGCCATATTGCCAAAATTGATAATTTTTATTTCTGGAATGACTTTTTGTTGCCAATTTAAATCGTTCTAACATCCATTCTCTTCTGCTTTCCGGTTCGGATTGTATTTTTTCTAAAATAGTTTTGGCTGTAAATTTTTTGAAATCCCTTATTAAATCAGACAATTTTCCATCTTTGGATTGTACTATAAAATGAATGTGATTGCTCATAATGACATAACCAAATACAATCATGCCTTTATTTTTTATGCAAAAATCAAAACTCTCAATTACACAATCTTTATATATTTTTCGGGTAAAAACATCCACCCAATCCACCACAGTAGCCGTAAAAAAATAAGGCAAGTCTTGATCTCTAATTTTAAATCCTTCCATTGTTTAGCATTTTGCCCTAAATATAGTACATTTTTATAGATGATGTGAGGTTCGAAATCGGAAGACTTCATAGATTGTGGTTTTTATTGATAATAAGAGCTTCGAAGTCGGGAGACTTCGAAGAGCGGACTAATACGCGTGAATTTCATATTACGAAGTTCTTTTTCCTAAAGACATTAGTTTCTTCGCATAAAACAATGACTTGTTAAACTGAAGTTGCTTGTAAGGGATTTTTAACAACCGGTATAAAAAGGAGATTTTTGGCCCTTTGAATAAAAACAAAAAGAAATATTTATAGCGGTATTCATTCACTTGTTCAGGTGTAAAATGTTTTACAATCCCATACATTACCGTAGGACTTGGAACAGGTTTAATAAGTGTTACGGGTGTATCCAATTCCCAAGGCTGTGCCTTTCGCTGTTTTCCTGTAATTTTAGCTTCGGTTCCCCAAAAACGATAGCCACCTGCCGGCGGTTTTAAGTGCAAGTTCACTGAAAATGGATTGTGTAAAACAGTGACTCCAATTTTAGACAATGACATGCCGAAATCACTGTCCTCCCCATAACCGCCATCGAAATTGATGTCATTTCCCTTTAACTGATTTACCAATTCTCTTTTAACACAAGAATTCGCATTGCTAAACATTTGTGTGCTTCCGCACACCCATCGCTTACTGCCAAGTTTGGCTAATTTACTCTCTAAATCATTTAAATCTTGTTTTTGATGATCGGCACGAATGTCCAACCCATTGCAGGCTCCCGTATTGTAAGTTTGCAGAAAACGGATATGATTTTCTATGAAATCTACCGGAATACGTATATCATCATCCCCAAAAACAATATAATCCCCAGTACACAAGTCAATGGCCTCATTTCTTGCCCTGCAACTGCCTTTTGTTTGTTGCCACTTAAGCACCAATTCAAAGGGATATTTTTTTGCGGTATACAAACTTTCATCCCGCTGATTTTCAGGCGTGGCGTCAACCAAAACCACCTGGGTTGGCGTAAAAGATTGATTGGCCAAATCGTTCAGCAATTGTAGGGTATAGTCCTGCCGCATCATTGTTGGAATGATGTAACTCACCGTTGGATTTCCCTCAATTGGGTGCAAAGCTCTCGGTTTTATTGTTGGTTTTGAATCCGATTTCCTAAAATGCTTCTTTGCATAAAAAAAAGCCTGCCATTCTTTCCATTTCCAAAAACCTTCCCTGTACAACATAAAGATCGCATGCTCCAGTTTGAAATTTTTTATAAAAAAGGTATAGCGGTCTTTTGCTGTTATGCTTATTTCTTCTTTTTCGGCTGCCTTAAAAAGGCCCTTTACATATAATGGAACAGCGCCGGAAACCCTTAGTGCATTATAACCAAAATCCAATGCCTGTAGTTGCCGGTTTTTATAGTCGGTGTCAAATCCGATCAGCGTTTCCCAAACCGATTTTCTTACTGCAAAGGCATTGGGATTGATTCGCCAGCTTACACAAGCATCCAAATGGTCAAAATCATTCAGGTACCAAAAAAAGGTAGCTGTCTGATACACCAATTCCGGAAAAGCATTTTTGTACCCTTGCTCAAAAGAACTGTGCCAAATATCGCCTGCCCCTTGTGACAGCTCTTCCAACAACTCAAAATTTGGATTGCCGGTATAGAGGATGGACTCACCATTATTTGTTTTAAATTCCCTTAATTGCTGCATCTTATATTTTGTTTATCATCTTTTCATAAAACGTCAAACTCTGCCTCGCCACCACTTCCATACTAAATTTCTGTTCCACCTTTTTTCTGGCTGCAGTACCAAATTGCTTTTGCAATTCGGGATCTTCCAATAGGGCCACAATTTTTTCGGCATAAATACTATGGTCTTTTGGGTTTACCAAAAATCCGTCCACACCGTCCTCAATGATTTCGGTTGCCCACCCAATATTGGATGCCACAACGGGCTTTTGCAGGGCCATCGCTTCCAGCCAGGAAACCGGCAAGGCTTCCGCAAAGGTAGGGAATACACACAGGGTTGAATGTTCAATGTGCTTTATGATTTCTCCATAAGGCACCCCGCCCAAGTAAGTGACATTTGCCAAGGCGGTTGGACTAAACAATGCCTGCATCATCGCCCATGTGGAAGCATTTCCCGAAATGATATCACTGGCATCACGCCCTACCAACATGAGTTGGGCTGTTGGATGTTGTTCTATTACTTTATTGAAGATTAATGGGAGTTCGAGCAGGCCTTTTTTTCTTATCAAAGTTCCGAAATATAAAAGCCCCCTATCCCCTGCTTCGACTGCGCTCAGCACAGGCTCGGATGGAACTGTTACCGTTGAAACTGAATTATCAAACAAACTCAAATCAACGGCATTTGGGATGATGGTGAAATTTTTGTTTAGGCCGAAGAGCTGGTTGGTGAGGTTTGCGGTAAACTGGCTGACGGAAATGAGACCGTTGGCGTTTTGCAGCGCTCTTTTTTCATGAAACTTGTTGATCCATTTTACCGGTCGCTGGTCCAAATGACAAAAATAGGTGTCAGAGCCATTCAATCTGATGACTACCGGACATTTTTTTGGTTTGATAAAGGACGTAATACCTGTCCAGTCGGGTGCTTCCACCAAATCGATTTCCTGATTGGCATACAATGCATTGATGATGCGCTCCAGTTTTTTACGGGTCATCCACCAGGACAATCCTTTTAACTTTACATTTTTTATTTGCTGCACCACAATGCCGTTGTCCTCAAATACCGCATCTGCTGTTTGTCCGTACACCAAAATCCTGACCGCACAACCCTGCGTCAACAAACCGACCGCCAAATTTTTGATGCTGGTGCCTATGCCACCTGAGTTGCCTGTTTTGACATGGGGGTATTCGGGAGTGAGAAAAGCAACCCTCCTATCCCCGGCCCTTTCCCAAGGAAAGGGTGTAGATTCTGGTATGTGATTTATTTTTGGCATCAATCTACTATTTTTAAATATTCGTTAACCATTTTGTCGATGGTAAATCGGTCCTCAATTAAATTGCGGGTATTTTTGGTAATTTTCTTCTTACCCAGATAAATTTCCTGCAACAAGACTGATAATTGCTTAATATTCATTGCCTCAAAAATATAACCATTTTCATTGTTTGTTATGGCTTCCTCATTGCCCCCAACGTTGGTGGTGATTACGGGAACATTTGCCGCCAAGCTTTCCAGAATAGACAGACTGAAACATTCCATATGGGTAGGCTGCAGCATATAATCATACAGGCCATACAAGGATTTGAGATTTGCGGTGCTACCTTTAAAATCAAAACAGTTTTCAAGTTTTAATTCATGAACCAAGATTTCCAATTTTGTTCTATAAGGACCGTCTCCATAAATGTCAATTTTAAGTTCCTTTTTTATAGGCTCCGGCAATAAGGCCAAGGCCTGAATTAAATCCTGGATGCCTTTTGATTGTCGTAAATGGGAGGCCACCAAAAAAGTCGGTTTCTCATAGGATCTATTGGTTCTGGTCTTTATTTCTGCTGTATTGATGCCGTTGTAAATCACCCGGGTTTTCGAATGTATGTGCTTTCCAAAATCTTTCAGCAGTTCCCTGACGGTGTATTCAGATACGCCTATAAACAAATCAATGTATCTGCTGAAAAGTAGTCCTTTGATTCTTTTTTTTATTCTTTTAATAACAGGATACCCTTCTAAAGGGCGCGGATTGTGGTCGACCGCAATCATTGTTGCTTTGGACAATTGCTTTGCTTTCTGAAAAAACGGGGTGCACAATTCCAAAAAATGGGTGATGATGTAGGTATAGTCATTTTCTTGTTGTGCCAAACTTTCCAAAAAAAAGCTTTCGATGCTTTTGGAGCTGTTGTATTTAATCGACAGTAATTGATAGTCGCCATGGGTTGCGCCATTGGGGAAAAACCAATCCACTTGGATGTTGGCTTCCTTGCATTTTTTGTCAAACTCCCAAAAAAAAGCATCCATGCCGCCTACCCTTTCCGGCAGCAATTCGTAATTGCAGAGTACCGCTATTTTCTTTTTTCCTAGGCCCATTGTTTCAATGTTTCTGCGATTCGTTTGCTGGTGCCTTTTATAGGTTTTCCTATTTCTAGATCAAGAAAATTTTCTCTCTCCATTTTCTTATTGTCACCTTTTTCAAGAATTCTATTTATGGCATCAAGAAACTCATTTTCATTTTTTACAATATCAGTTGAATTAGATTCAACTAATTTTATCAGGTGTGCATAATTTAAAAACTTTTGATCATCGAACATTTTATTTTCAGTATTGCCAAAAACGGGATTTATGACTGGCTTGTCAAAAATAAAAGCATCTAATGTAATTGTTGAAAGGACATTTATACATAAATCACAGTATTTTAAAAGCGATTTTAAATCATTCAAATCTTCCATTGATGGAACTCTTTGCGTCCAAGCTTCTTGATGTTCTGCTCTCCTAATTTTCCAATCGGGATAATTCCAAATTATAAAAGGATATTTTTCTGCAAATTCTTTAAATCTAGTGGGCTCTTCTGCTGGTGAAGTTCTAACGATAAGATTTACGGCTTTTATTAAGTTGCCATTTTTAATAAAATTGGCCAATAACTCCAAATAAATAGGATCATTTTCACTGCTAGCATCATTGCAAGTAAAGAGTACGATTGGTAAATTTGGGTCTATTTTAAATTTATAGGTGAGTTTGGCATTATCATAGCCATATTTCTCCATGCTGTAAGGTTCAAATTGTGGTGTTCCGACAATCGCAACTTGATTCTCATCTATAGATTGGTAAAAATGCAATAAGTCTTCTTTCATTAAATTGCTCCAAACCAAATAATAGTCAAAATTACCTGCCATTCGACCTTTAGAAGCCAGATTATCCCAACTGAAAATAAAAGTAGCCGTCTTAATTCTGAGCTGTTCTGCAGCAAAAATTAGCGGTGCGAGAAAAGGTGGACGCTGGTGTGTAAAAAACAACATCGAAATATCATATTGGTTTAAAAGCTCTTTGTATTTTTTAGTGACTTTGTGTGCATGAAAAGTTCTTTGCTGAAGGCGGTTATAGTGCTGGACCCAATTTTCGGACTACAGCTTTTTAGACCATTTGTGAATAAAGCGGTTGGCAATTCCTCTTGGGTTAATTTCTTTGGATTTTGTACTAATTAAATTGTCAGTTATTCCAAAATTACCTTTGGCATGCAATTG
>JAUSOJ010000084.1 GCA_030656195.1 Lutibacter sp. | reverse complement strand
TAGTCAATATTTTTTCTGTCAATAAAAAAATGTTGCTTCAAACCCAGGAAAAAGGATTTTATTTTTTTGAAGATGAAAAACTTTCAAAATGGGATTTTCCTTCGAATGACGAAATTATGTCGATGAGCGTTTACAGCAGTTTGCACCTTGCAGACGGCAGTTTTATTTTAGGGACCATTTCTAACGGCATTTATCATATCGACAGCAAAGGAAACCTTCTTAACAATATCAATCAGAAAAGTGGTTTAAACAACAACACTGTTTTATCGATGTTTGAAGATCGCAGCCGCAATGTTTGGCTTGGTTTGGACAATGGCATCAGTGTTGTGAATTTTAATTCGCCATTTAGTATTTACAGTGATATTTACGGAAAATTGGGAACAGTTTACGCTTCGGTAATTTACAAAGACAACCTCTATCTTGGCACCAATCAGGGATTATTTTATAAAAGCATCAATTCCAGAGACGATTTTAAATTTGTTAAAGGCACAAACGGGCAGGTTTGGTGCTTAAAAGTAATTGATAACACGCTTTTTTGCGGACATAATATAGGGACATTTATTATTGATGACAACAATGCGAATCTCATTGCAGATAAGATGGGAACCTGGGACATCAAATACCTTAATAAAAATAAAAATTTGTTGTTGCAGGGTAATTATGATGGATTATTTGTTTTAGAAAAAATTAATAACACCTGGAAAATAAGAAATAAAGTTGAAGGGTTTGATATTTCGAGTCGGCATTTTGAATTAATTGATAACAATCAATTGTTTGTGAGCCATGAATATAAAGGTGTATATAAATTAAAAATAAACAATGATTTTACAAAAGTTTTGCGATATTCAACTGAAACCAGTGTTAAAAAAGGTCTGAAATCCAGTTTAATTAAATACAATGGTGACCTTATTTATACGATAGATGAAGGGATTTTTAGGTATCACGATAAAAAAGAAAAATTCATTAAAGACACCTTAATGTCGGCCAATTTTTTAGCGGACGATACTTATTTTTCAGGGAATTTGGTTGTCGATTCCAAAACAAACACGCTTTGGGGATTTACCAATAAAAACATCGTTTATTTTACGCCCGGTAAATTAAACAACATTCCAAAAGTCATTAAAATTTACTTGCCGGCTTCGTTAAGAAGAGACATTGCCGGATTTGAAAGTATGACCAATCTAACTGGCCGCCAATACTTATTTGGGACATCCAGAGGTTATATTATATTGAATTTGGATAAAACAAACCATGAAAAGTCTTTTAAAATAGGGATAAATTCGATTAACAAAAGTATCCTTAGTGCACAAAGCACGCCAGTTTCATTAGAAAATAACAATACTTTTGAATATAGAAACAACAATTTGGCTTTTACTTTCAGTGTTCCCGAATTTGATAAATACTCAGAGGTAAATTACCAATATCAGTTAAAAGGAATGTATGATGAATGGAGTGAATGGAGCACAAGTTCTGAAGTTTTCTTTAAAAATTTACCGGCAGGGAATTATACCTTTAACGTTAAAGCCAAAATAGCCAATGTGCTTTCATCCAATATTGCCTCTTATTCTTTTAGAATTGACAGGCCTTGGATGCTGTCAACACCAATGCTTGTAATTTATTTTATATTGTTTAGCGCACTGCTATTTTTAATTCACAACCTTTACAAAAATTATTACGCCAAACAAAAACAAAAGTTAATGGAAAGAAAACAGCGTGATTTTGCTTTGTCGCAATTGGAAAATGAAAAAGTGATTATGCGGTTGAAAAATGAAAAACTGCAAAGCGAAATTTATAGCAAAACACGAGAGTTATCGGTATCAACCATGAACATCATCAACAAGAACGAACTCTTAAGAACCATTAAAGATGAGCTGACTTCGGTTAAAGATGAGACCAATATAAAACCGGTGATTAAAATCATCAATAAAAATATTGCCAATACCAGTGACTGGGAGTTGTTTCAGGAAGCTTTTAACAATGCCGACAGCGATTTTTTAAAGAAAGTGAAATTATTACATACCTCCTTAAGTCCGAACGATTTACGCTTATGCGCTTATTTGCGATTAAACCTTTCTTCCAAAGAAATTGCGCCACTTTTAAACATTTCTGTACGAAGCGTGGAGATAAAAAGATATCGTTTGCGTAAAAAAATGGACTTACCTCACGAAGATAGTCTTGTTGAGTACATTTTAAAAATTTAGTTTACTGCTACATAAATTATAATCACTACAACATTACCACAACATTTAAAGAACTACAAGGTTATAGCTGGCTAGATTTTAATCTTTTTTTAACATTATTTTCACTATAAATTAACACTTTTTTCTAATATACACCTATT
>JAUSOJ010000082.1 GCA_030656195.1 Lutibacter sp. | reverse complement strand
TAATCATTCTGCTATGTATCAAAATTTGTTATGGCTCGTTTCATCTGTTTATTATTTATTTTTTATTGGTACAGATGCAGTCGCTATTAATCATTCTGCTGTGTATCAAAATTTGTTATGGCTCGTTTCATATAATTAATCTCTAATTAAAGGCAATGTTGAACATCTTAATAAACCTTCTTGTTTTGATATTTCTGCGTAGGGTATTTCTTCAACCGTAAATCCTTGTGCTCTTAGCCAATCATTTAATCGTGTAAAGTTTTTTTCTGAAACCACCACTTCTTCTGAAATTGAAAATATATTAGAAAACATATGGTACATTTCATCTTTGTTGATGTGAAACATATTTTCTTTTCCGAATAAATCCACCAAATAATGATAATCGTTTTCATCCCTAAAACCTTCTTTATGAATGATGGCTTTATCTTTTCCTACCGGCTGAAAGCAGCAATCTAAATGAAGTGCATTTTCGTTCGCAATGGTATTCGATTTAACCAAGTCAAATTCCTTCACAGTTTTATTCGGAAATAAATTTTTGATAAAATTGACTCCCTTCATATTGGTTCTGGCGGTAATCAAATCTTTATAATCTTCGCCTTTATAGGTTCCAACAAAAATATGGTTGTTCCAAAGCATCACGTCGCCGCCTTCAAAATGAACATCGTCATTGGCTACAATAATGTTATTTGGATCAATTTGATCCAGTACATATTGGATGGCTTCAATTTCTTTTTCCCTGTCGGGTAAAATATTCGATTTAAACAATTTATCCTCAATAACAAAGGCAATGTCTCTTGTAAAAATCTGGTTGTAATTTTCAAACACTTTTGGCCTGTACACTTTTACATTGTATTTTTCGAAAACCTTGTTAAAAGCTTCCATTTCTGCCACCATATCTTTTTCGACAGGATAGGTTCCGGCTTTGATATGTTCCAATGATTTAGGATCATATGCCTCCTCAATTTTTGGCGTTGGTCCATTGCTGACGGCAGTGCCCAAAACCACAGCTCTAAGGCGGGAAGTCTCATTGTGAACATTCAGTTTTATCATATAGTATAATTTTACGTAAAAATAAAGAAACCCCATAAATAATATGAGGTTTCTTTATAAATTTAAAAAAGTTTTTTGAAATTATCTTTCCTTAAATTCTTTAAATGGACGTAATGGCTCACCAATGTATAATTGACGCGGACGGCCAATTGGCTCTCCGTTTTCGCGCATTTCTTTCCATTGTGCAATCCATCCCGGCAAACGGCCTACAGCAAACATCACCGTAAACATGGCAACAGGAATTCCTAAAGCTCTGTATATAATTCCAGAATAGAAATCTACGTTAGGATATAATTTACGTTCAGCAAAATATGGATCTTTAAGTGCAACTTCCTCTAGGTGTTTTGCAATTTTTAAAACTGGATCCGTCAAATTAAGATCTGCAAATAAATCATCC
>JAUSOJ010000079.1 GCA_030656195.1 Lutibacter sp. | reverse complement strand
TGGGCATATTTCAAAATTTATTCGTCAGGGCGCAAAAAGAATTTCAAGCGTTTCGAGTGCAAACAATTTGATAACCACTGCATTTAAAAATGTTGATGGAAGCATCATTGTTGTGGTGATGAACCAAGGAGACACTGAAATAAATTATAGTGTAACGATGAATTTAAAAACGGCGGATTTAAAATCTCCAGCCCACTCTATTCAAACAATTGTATTATAATTTAATCAAAAAATAACCTATACCCTTAGCAATGCCAAAGGGAATAAATAAACCAACCAATAACTTATAAAAAATGAAAAAATCATATACCATTTCCATCAGCCTTATTGTCGCTATGGGCGGATTCCTTCTGGGTTTCGACAGTGCTGTAATTTCAGGGGCTGTTAACGGAATCCGAACTTATTTTGAAATGTCTGATTGGCAGCTTGGATTTGCCGTAGGCTGTGTTATTTTCGGCGCCATGGCCGGAAACATTTCTGCCGGACCTTTAAGTGACAAATTCGGAAGAAAAAAAATATTGATTGTAACCGCAATGCTGTTTACGGTATCTGCAATATGGTCTGCAACGGCAACAGATTATATTTCGTTTGTCATCGCCAGAATTATTGGTGGCGTTGGTATTGGTGGCGCTATCTTAATCGCACCAATTTATATTGCCGAAATTGCGCCTCCTAAACTAAGAGGAAGTTTGGTTTCGTTAAACCAGTTGAACATTGTATTGGGTATTTCTGTGGCTTATTTTTCAAATTATTTTTTGAAAGATTTACCAGGCGAAAGTTGGAGATGGATGTTAGGCGTTGAAGCAATTCCTGCGCTTATTTACTTTTTCGCCCTTTTCTTGGTGCCTAGAAGTCCGAGATGGTTAATCCAGCGTTTAAATGAAGTTGTTATTGCAAAAAAGATTTTGGTAAAAATTGGCGGTGAAGAATTTGCCGATACCACTATTGGAGAAATTCAAAGAGGAATTGACAAAAAAGAAGCCAAAGGAACCTATGCCGATTTCTTCAGTAAAAGAATGAGTGTCATCATTATTATTGCTTTCGGTTTGGCCTTTTTTCAACAAATAACAGGTATCAATGCAATTTTCTATTATGCACCAACCATTTTTGAACAAGCTGGCGGAAGTACAGACGCTTCCTTTTTACAAGCGATAGTTGTTGGACTTACCAATTTGGTGTTCACCTTTGTGGCTATTTGGTTTATTGACAAATTGGGAAGAAAACCATTGTTAATGATTGGAACTTCAGCCATGGCAATTGCCTTGACTATGGCAACTTTAGCCTTTAACAATGCTACTTACAGCTTTAATGAAACAACCATTGCAAAAATTGGAAATGCCGACATAAAATCGTCTTTAACACCTTTAAACGGCTCAACATTTACTTCACAAAGTGAATTGTTTGCAGGTGTTGCGCCACTTTTAAGTGAAACGCAATTACTAGAATTTAAGCAAAACGAGGTTAAAAACTTTATCAGCATCAACGCCAATTTGGTATTGATTGCCATTTTGTTATATGTGGCGGCATTTGCCATCTCATTAGGTCCGGTAATGTGGACGATGTTGTCTGAAATTTTCCCACAAAACGTAAAAGGAATTGCCATTTCCGTTGTTGGATTTTTCAATTCGTTGGTAAGCTATACCGTAACCCAATTTTTCCCTTGGGAACTTACAAATTTGGGGCCAACGGTAACTTTCGCAATTTATGCAGGTATGGCGGTATTGTCTGTGCTGTTTGTATATAAATATGTGATAGAAACAAAAGGAAAAACTTTGGAAGAAGTTGAAGAATTATTATTAATAAAATCATAACCCTTAATATGAAAACCCTTACAATTATTATGTTTTGTTTATTTAGTTTGATGTCGTGTGCTGAAATACCACAAAAACCAACAGTTGAATTGCCACAGCAAAAAGCATCAAAAGTAACTTTGACAAATACCGATGGAAAGTTTCAACTTTTTGTTGACGGAAAACCATTTTACATTAAAGGTGCCGGATTGGAATATGGAAAAATAGCCTCAGTTGCAAAACATGGAGGAAACTCATTTAGAACCTGGAGAACTGATAATGGAATACAAACCGGCAAAGAAGTGCTCGATGAAGCGCAAAAATATGGTTTAATGGTTACCATGGGAATTGATGTGGCAAGAGAACGTCACGGATTTGATTATAACGACCCTGTTGCGGTAAAAGAACAATTTGAGCGAATTAAAAAAGAGGTCATTGCTTTAAAGGATCATCCTGCATTATTTATTTGGGCCATAGGAAACGAATTAAATTTAAGGGCTAAAAATCCTAAAGTTTGGGATGCCGTGAATGACATTTCTAAGATGATTCACGAAGTTGATCCAAATCATTTAACCACAACAACATTGGCCGGCATATCACAACATGAAATTGATTTAATTAAAGAACGTTGTTCTGATATTGATTTACTTTCTGTACAGATGTACGGCAAAATAATTGAGCTTCCAAAACAAATTAAAGAATTTGGCTGGAATGGTCCATATATGGTTACTGAGTGGGGTGCCACTGGGCATTGGGAAGTACCAAAAACATCTTGGGGAGCTCCAATTGAAGAAAACAGTACGCTAAAAGCCGCTAATTATTTAAAAAGATACAAAGCTGGCATTGAAGCAGATTCTTTGCAATGCGTAGGCTCTTATGTATTTCTTTGGGGACAAAAACAAGAACGTACACCAACTTGGTACGGAGTTTTTTTAGAAGATGGAAAAGAAACTGAATCAGTTGATGTAATGCATTATTTATGGAACAAAACTTGGCCTGTAAACAGAACACCTCAAATTGCATCGTTTGTAATAAATAATAAAACAGCTTATGAAAATGTGAGTTTAGAAGCAAATAAAGAATATTTGGCAAGTTTAAAAATAACCGATTTTGAAAATGACCGGTTAAATTATCGTTGGGAAATTTTACCTGAAAGCACTGATTTGCAAGATGGCGGCGATTTTGAAAAAAGACCGGAAACAGTTCAGTTTACAATTTTGTCGGATACCAATGGTGAATTAAAATTTATAGCGCCATCAGTAAAAGGAAACTATCGATTATTTGGATATGCAGATGACGGACATCAACATGCCGCAACAGCCAACATACCGTTTAAAGTAAATTAATAAAAAAAATTAGATCAAAAATTAGAAAATACTTACCTAAATTTATAGGTAATATTAGATTAAAATTAAAAATAGAATGACAAAAAAACATACAATATATTTAGGAAGTAAGGAAGCGTCATTTGATTCGAATGAAGTAAAAGGGAATCTTATTGCAATTGGAAAAGAAAGTTATTATAAAATTTCCAATGTTAATGAAATGAGACCTTTTTTTATGAGTATCGTAAGTAACTCTAATCATTGGATGTTTTTGTCGAGTAATGGAGGTTTGCCAGCTGGAAGAAAAAACAGCAACAATGCATTGTTTCCTTATTATACTGATGATAAAATTACCGAATCGGCCGAAATTACCGGTAGCAAAACAATTGTTCAGGTTCACAGTGAAGGCAAAACCTATTTATGGGAACCGTTTTCTAAAAAATATGAAGGTGTTTATAAAATCTCCAGAAATTTATACAAAAACAGCATTGGAAACAAAGTCATTTTTGAAGAAATAAATCATGATTTTGACATCACCTTTAAGTATCAATGGAGTTCCGGTGACCAATTTGGATTCATAAAAACAGCATCATTGGTTAATAATTCAAATAAAAAAATTGAACTCACTTTTTTAGATGGTCTTCAAAATATTTTGCCATATGGTGTTTCAGCCGATTTGCAAAATGCCAGCAGCAACTTGGTTGATGCCTATAAAAAATGTGAATTGGAAGCTGATGCCGGCCTGGGAATTTTTGCCTTAAGTGCTGTTATTGTTGATAAAGCCGAGCCTAGTGAAGCTTTAAAAGCAAATGTTGTCTGGTCTGTAGGAATTGAAAACCCTACCTATTTATTATCATCTTTACAATTGGATAATTTTAGAAAAGGAAAAGAAATTCAACAAGAATTTGACATTAAGGCAGAAAAAGGTGCTTATTTTATCAAAGCTGATCTTACCTTAGAAGCGCAATCAGAAAAAGATTGGCGCATCATTGCAGATGTAAACAAGTCGATTGTTGACATCATACAAATTAAGGAAACCATAAAAAATGAGCAACAATTAGTAACCAAAATTAAAGAAGATATTGATTTGGGTTCAAAACAATTGATCGAATTAAATGGTGCTGCAGACGGAATTCAATTAACGGCCGATAAATTAGTAAATACCCGTCATTTTGCAAACACGCTTTTTAATATTATGCGTGGTGGAATTTTTGATCATAATTATCAAATTGAAAGAGCCGATTTTATAAAATACCTGGAAAATGCCAATAAGGAAGTTCTCCACAAAAAGGCAGAAATATTAAATCAGCTCCCGTCAGTATTTTCACTTAGCGATTTAAAAAATATTGCAGAAAAAGATGATGATAAAAATTTCAAACGTCTTAGTTTTGAATATATGCCCTTGAAATTTAGTCGTCGACACGGAGATCCAAGCAGACCTTGGAATAAATTTTCCATAAATACCAGAAGTGAAATTGATGGTTCAAAAATTTTGGACTATGAAGGAAACTGGCGAGATATTTTCCAAAACTGGGAAGCCTTGGCACCCGCCTATCCCGAGTTTATTGAAAGTATGATTCACAAGTTTTTAAACGCCACAACATTTGACGGTTACAACCCATATCGCGTTACCAAAGGCGGTTTTGATTGGGAAACCATTGAGCACGACAATCCTTGGTCGTATATTGGCTATTGGGGAGATCATCAAATCATCTATTTATTGAAATTTTTAGAATTTATTGAAAAACATGAGCCTGCTAAATTGGCAAATTATTTTAATCAGGAATTGTTTGTATATGCAAATGTTCCTTACAAGATTAAA
>JAUSOJ010000063.1 GCA_030656195.1 Lutibacter sp. | reverse complement strand
ATAATCATATGATTATCAGGCTTTTTGCGGTCTGGACGGGACTCGAACCCGCGACCCCCTGCGTGACAGGCAGGTATTCTAACCAGCTGAACTACCAAACCGTTGCTCTTAGCGGATGCAAATATAACAGCGTTTTTTGTATTGGCAAAGGTTTTTCCAATAAATATTACAAAAATCTTTTTCGGCCCGTTAAATAGGAAATCAGGATCTGATTAAACCCTTTATGGATATCTACGGGCACATAATCTATTTTATACTGCATACACTTAAGCCTCAAATCGTTAAAATAGGTTTCCATCGCCGTTTTGTAGTTGTTTTTCACCGATGAGGCGTATAAATTCAGCTGTTCTCCTGTTTCTACGTCAACAAATTTTTTGGGCGAATCTCCAAAATCGAAGTTCAATTCCAGCTTTCCGTCGTAAGTATGAAACAAAACAACCTCATGTTTGTTGTGTTTTAAATGCCGAAGGGCTTCAAACAGCTCTTTTTCGCTTCTGTTGGTCTGGAACATATCGGTAAACAAGAAAACGAGCGATCTTCTGTTTATTTTTTCCGCTATTTCGTGTAAAAATTTATAGGTTTCCGTCGTTTTTTTAGATGGTTGCTTCAACAAATCTTCCAATTGCGCCATCAGCATTCTCCGGTGTCGCTCACTTCCTTTTGCCGGCGCATAATACTCATTGATGTCACTGTAAATACTGAGTCCAACAGCATCTCTCTGCCGTTTTAACAATTCCATCAGGGCTGCAGAAGCAATGGCCGAAAATGCAATTTTTGTCGGGTTCTCCACAGACGGATTTTTAACCACCGGAAAGTGCATGGAAGCCGAATTGTCTATGATTAAATGGCAACGCAAATTGGTTTCCTCTTCGTAGCGTTTTACAAATAGCTTTTTGGTTTTTGCGTATAATTTCCAGTCGATATGCCGCGTGCTTTCGCCCTGGTTGTAATTGATGTGTTCCGCAAATTCGACAGAAAAACCGTGAAACGGACTCTTGTGCATCCCGGTAATAAATCCTTCCACCACTTGTTTTGCCAACAATTCGAGGTGGTGCAATTCAGAAATATTTTCCAATGAAATACCGGACATAGTTACCAATTTGATTCTTGTAAATATAGTATATAAAAAGAAAAGGCTTAACAAATTGTCAAGCCTTTTCTTTTTAATTTCTTAAAATAAAATCTTATAAATGCGCCTCAATTTTTTGCGCATAGGTTGCTTTTGGCGCAACGCCCACTTGTTTTTCAACTACTTCACCATTTTTAAAAACCAAAACAGTCGGTATATTTCTTACGCCATATTCAGCAGCAAATTTCTGATTTGCATCAACATCCACTTTTACAATAACCGCTTTACCGTCGTATTCTGCAGTTAATTGGTCCATTATTGGCGCCACCATTCTACAAGGTCCGCACCAAGCCGCCCAAAAATCAACCATAACCGGTTTATCCGATTTTAATACCACTTCGTCAAATGTTGCATCTGTTACTTCAATTGCCATATTCTATTTTTTAATTATTAATTTCTCTGTTGTAATGCAAAAGTAAACAAATATTTTACCATAACCACTTTAGCTATATTACTTTTATTTATGAAGCGATTAATAAATTAGATAATACGGCAAGGCATTCATTATGAAATATGGATTTTGAATTTTGGATTAAACAATCCAACAATTATTATCCATTTGTAAGTATAGGTCGCGACCTGTCCCAATTTTAATTATGAAGGATTTGAGACCAATCAATTTGGCAATCTAACGAGCCAATGGAAACAAATAAATATCTAAACCAACTTTTAACTTTTAATATTTAATATTTAAAACACTTCCTTCGCAATCGCTTTAATATTGTCCGATTTTCCCATCGAATAAAAATGAACCACAGGAACACCTTTTTCAATTAACTCTTTAGATTGCGCAATTGCCCATTCCACGCCAACTTCCCTTATTTGTTCATTGTTGCTGCACTTTTCAATTTCAGAAATCAGCGCTTCGGGCAAATCCAGTTTAAACACCTGCGGAAGCACCTGTAAATGACGTTTTATGGCGATGGGTTTTATGCCCGGAATGATCGGAACCGTGATTCCCATGGCGCGTGCTTTCTCCACAAAATCAAAAAACTTCCGATTGTCAAAAAACATTTGTGTCACCACATAATCGGCGCCAGCATCAATTTTTTCTTTCAGTCTTCTCAAATCCGCTTCCAAACTCGGCGATTCCATGTGTTTTTCCGGATACCCCGCAACCCCAATGCAAAAATCGGGTTTGTATAAAGTTTCCTCTATTTCGTGCAAATATTTCCCTTTGTTCAAATCGCTGATCTGCGTCACCAATTCACGCGCATATTGATGTCCGCCCTTTGTTTGCGCAAAATATTTTTCGTGCTTCATCGCGTCACCACGCAAAGCCATCACATTGTCCAAGCCCAAATAATGACAATCCACCAACAAATATTCCGTCTCTTCCTTCGTAAATCCGCCACACAACACGTGCGGAATCGCATCCACATTGTATTTGTATTTTAACGATGCGCAAATCCCCACCGTTCCAGGCCTCATCCGCGTAATTTTTTGTTCCAGAAGCCCTTTTTCCTTTGAAATATAAAGATGTTCTTCCCTCGACGTGGTCACATCAATAAAAGGCGGCTTAAATTCCATCAGCGGATTGATGTTGTCGTACAATTCCTGAATATTTTGCCCCTTTTGCGGCGGCACAATTTCAAACGAAAACAATGTTTTCCCCTTGGCTTGTTTTATGTGATCTGTTACTTTCATTTTTGTTGTTGTTTTCTGATGGTTTCAAGTTTCAGGTTTCAAGTTTCAAGTTTTTTAACTTCTGTCTTCGGTCTTCGGTCTTCCGACTTTAACTTTTAACTTTTAACTTTTAACTTTTAACTTTTTATTGGCGTTTCCCGCCAACTGGCGGGCCGCGCTTTTCGCTGCAATCCGTCATTGCGAGGCTTTTGGAAAAAGCCAGCCTGTGCCGAATTTATTTCGGTATGGCAATCT
>JAUSOJ010000058.1 GCA_030656195.1 Lutibacter sp. | reverse complement strand
AAATAGGAACCGCCTTCCGCTGATGGCGTGCTCACTGTTACGGCAATAGCCGGTGTGGTGTCTTTTGTAACTGCTTTATCTTTTCCGCAACTTACCGTTAAAATGAAGGCTGAAATTGCGAATATTGTTGTGATTTTTTTCATTGATTTTATGTTTTTAAGCATGGTTTTGTAATTTATTTTTGGGCCGTTTATTTTTTCTTGTCACCTTATTTTGTTAAAAATGCCACATAAGCTTTGGTGAAATTGTAATTAAACACCGTTTGTAAGTATTCAAGCTGTTTTTGCATATATTGTGTTTCGGAAATGAGTAAATCGGATGTTTTTTCCAAACCTTGCTCAAACCTGTTTGTTCTTATTCTCAACGCTTCTTTTGATTGTTCCGAAGCCAAATTTGTTAAAACCAACTTGTTTTCGGCATCTTTAAGCTGACGTTTGGCGATGTTATAATCTAAATTGCTCTGATTTTTATATTGTTCCAAACCAATTTCGGCTTTGTCAAGTTCGGCCTTGCTTTTTTGAATTTTTCCGATGCGTTTGTATCCATCGAACACATTCCACGACAATTGGGCACCCACCAAATAGCCTTTTGCATCGGTGCCAAATAGCTGGTCATTGTACATTTCATAACTTCCAAAGGCGTTTAGGCTTGGCAAATAGCTCATTTTGTTCGCTTTATGCATATTGTTGTATGCTTCGGTACTTTGTTGCATCGCATCAATATCAGCCCTGTTTTGGGAAAGATTTTCGGTATAAATGGCCAAATCCAATTCGGCTTTTAATTCTGTTGAAGGTTTTAAAACCATTTCATTTTGCTCGCCCATTAAAAATTTCAAATTGTCTGAGGCATTTTGCACACTACTTTTTGCGCTTAATAACTGATTCTCAACTTCGGTCATATGAACTTCCACCGACAAAATATCAGCTTTTTGCATATAGCCTTGTTTAAAATTATTGTCCGCTATTTTTTTGTTTTCCAGCGCAGCTTCTTTGGCCTTTTCTAAAACTTCCACCGCTTTATAAGCCACCTGTAATTGCATATAGGCTTTGGTCACTTCCAGTTTTACGTAATCTTTTGTGCGTTCCGACTGTAATTCAACCGCATTCATTTTTGCTTTTGCGGCTTTTCGCATAAACAATCCGTCAGCATTAAAAATAGGTTGCTGAATCTCGATTTTGGTGGCGAAATTTTTAATTTCATTTGGATCGTTTAAAAGTGCCGGATTAAAATCGGCCTGAGTCAGTATTTCCTGGTTTAACTTTGAACCAAAAGCCATGAGCGGATTTGTAGTTGTGATGGCTGTATGGGAAATGGAAATATTTGGTAAAAATATCGAATTTGTCTGATTAAAATCGGCCTTGGCGGCGTGGTAATCTTGGTCTGATATTTTAATTGCATGATTGTTCTTTTCAACCTTTCCCAACACTTCTTCAAGAGAAATTATTTCTTGCTGTGCGTTAATGATTATAACGTTGAAAAGAAAAAATACAATGAATACACTTTTTTTTAGTTGCATAATTTTGTTTTTTTGTTCGACGCAAAAGTAGTTGGGGCAGAAACGTAACACGGTCATAAACGTTACAGAGTTGTGTAACATTTATGACTTATAGTTACATCGTAACTTATTATCCATTAAGGTATTAAATTTACCTTAATAAAAAAATGATTTGAAATAAAATGTAAATTTTATTAAGAAATAATGTTGTTTGATGAAAATTCATAAAAAATAATTTATCTCAATCAAAATGGGACTTGATAAACAGGTCGCCCCGCTGGGGCTTGTATATAAGGAAAATCTATTTTACGGCAAACAGTAAGTCCCGATGGGACTAAACTGGAATGGTTGGAGCTAAATGTTTGTAGAAAATGAAATAATTTAGTAATTAAAGCCCCATAGGGGCAATCTGTTTGTATAAAAAATTTAATCGCATAACAATGATTATGAAAGGAAACTGGCAATAACCTTTGTTTTGGGGAATTTTTCCAAAATAATTTTGATAAATACCGTTAAGGGAATGGCCATAATTAAGCCCGCAATTCCCCAAATGTAACCCCAAAACATCAGCATCACCAAAATGGTAATAATGTTGATAGAAAAGGATCTTCCCATAAAAATAGGTTCTAAAATACTGCCAAACAATACCTGAACCCCTGTGATTGAAAGTATGAAAAAGAATAAAACACTTGTGGTATCAAGCTGTACAAAGGCAAACAGCGACAATAAAATTACACACACAAAAGAACCGACCATTTGCACAAAATTAATGATAAAGGCAAATAATCCCCAAAATATTGGGAAATTGACGTCGAAAATCACACAAGCCAAACCAGTTCCAATTCCTGTGAGAAGACTGACAAATATTTTTACTTTTATGAATGTGAGTAAATCTTTTTCAATTTTCATGAATGTTTTTACCGATGCATACTTTTGTTTGAGGATGGTATTGTTCAATAGTTTTTCAAAATTGATAGACTCGGCTAGCCATAAAATCACGAAGAAAGCCGTCATCAATGTCATGGTAAGTGTTTTGCTTACAAAGTCTAAAGTTGATCCAAAGTATTTTGAAACGCTTTCTTTTTGAAATATGTTTGAAAATATATTTTCGCCTTCATTGAAGTATTCAATACCAAAAAATTGCTCAATTGAAGTCATTAAATCCAAAACTTTTGTTTCAGCTTTTTTCAGAAAAAGGGTGTCGGTGGCTAAAATTTCCCTGCTGGAAAGTTTTACCAATTCTCCGCCAATTTTAAACAATGCGGCAAAAATGAGAATGACCACAAAAATACTGATAAATTTAGGCACTCTTCGTTTGTTAAACCAGCGCATGAGCGGCAAAAACAACAAGGCAATAAACATAGAAGCCACCAGCGGAATAAAAATAAAAGACAATATTTTTAGCAAATAAAATATAAACGGAATTACAATAAACAGTAACAGGATATTTGTTGTTTTTCGATTTTCCATGGTTTCTAAATAATCAATATGATTTTGCAATTCAGTAAAAAATAATTTTATTTATCCGTTGTGTTTTCTTCTTTCAATTTTTCATCAAAAATAGCTGTTTCGCTAACATTGATGATGTGTTTCCCTTTTCTAACTCTCATATTTAATGCTTCAACACCCAATGAAAATGCGATGGCGAAATACAAATAGCCTTTCGGGATGGCGCCAACTTGCTGACCCAATACTTCTGCATGCGACAAATGTGCTCCTTCTGTAATTAGCATAAAACCAATTAAAATTAAGAAAGACAACGCCAGCATTTGGATTGTTGGATGTGCATTTACAAATTTGCCAACCGGTGTGGCGAAAATCATCATAACAATCATAGAA
The DNA here is from genome assembly GCA_030656195.1 of Lutibacter sp. Classification (GTDB taxonomy): domain Bacteria; phylum Bacteroidota; class Bacteroidia; order Flavobacteriales; family Flavobacteriaceae; genus Lutibacter. Next base: position 350 of record JAUSOJ010000058.1, on the reverse strand, counting down.
ATCACCACGGCGGTCACCATAATGGTTAAAGCGCCTTGTATTCCGTTAGTCATTCCAACAGCAGTTAACACTGAATCAAAAGAGAAAACAATGTCAATCATCACAATTTGTATGATTACGCCTCGCAAAGTGGCGAACTTTATTTTATCCGGAGAGGTTGCGCCATGCTCAATGCCTTCCACTTTATCCCTTATTTCGCTGGTGCTTTTGTACAATAAAAAGAGTCCGCCCAAAATTAAAATAATGCTTTGGCCAGTTACCCCAAATTTTAACCAAGACAGGTTAATGGTGTAAAAAGGGTCTTTCATTGAAATTAAATAGGAAATACCAAACAGCAGTGCAATTCTAAA
>JAUSOJ010000055.1 GCA_030656195.1 Lutibacter sp. | reverse complement strand
AAATCGGGAACTTTTGCGATGCGTGCTTTGGGAAGAGCCAGAGCGAGTATGGATACCGACGGAATGATAAAGGTATTGGCCGATGCTGTTACTGATGAAATTTTAGGCGTTCATATGATTGGCGCCAGAGCGGCCGATATGATTGCCGAAGCGGTTATTGCGATGGAATTTAGGGCATCATCCGAAGATATTGCACGCTCATCACACGCACATCCAACCTATACCGAAGCTTTAAAAGAAGCATGTTTGGCTGTGAATGATCGCGCGATTCATTCATAGGCCCCCTAATCAATGATGTTGAACCAGATTAATATCTGTTATATAAATATAAGATCCTGAAATAAATTCAGGATAAAAATTAAAAGTCCTTTCAATTTGAAGGGACTTTTCTATTTTTGCCCTGATGCAAAGAACAAGTATTCAATTTCAGGTAAAGGATATTTCCAAATTTAAAAAGCAATTGTTGCTTTGGGCGCAACAGTTTGAAATTGCTGTTTGGCTGGACAGCAATAACTACGACCAAAAATATTCAAATTTTGATGCGGTTTTGGCTGTTGATACGGTTTCAAAAATTGAAACTTCTTATAAAAATGCATTCTCACGATTAAAAAAATACCAATCGGAGGTTAAAGATTATATTTTTGGGTATCTCGGCTACGATTTAAAAAATGATGTTGAAAACTTAACTTCTTCTAATTTCGATGGATTAAATTTTCCTGATTTGCTCTTTTTTCAGCCTAAAAAATTGTTTTTCATCAAAGGAAATTCATTAGAAATAAAATACATTTCAGCATTTGAACAAGAAATTGAAACTGATTTAGAAAATATTAATCAACTTCAAACAGGGCAAAACCTAGTTGCAGTCCATAGGAATATCAAAATAAAACTGCGAATCCATAAAGACGATTATTACAAAAAAATAAACACCATTTTAAATCATATTCATAGAGGCGATATTTACGAAGCCAATTTTTGTCAGGAATTTTACAGCGAAAATTCCGTGATTGATCCGGTGGAAGTTTACCAAAATCTGAATGAAATTTCCAAAGCGCCTTTTGCGACCTTTTTTAAATTCAATAACAACTATTTGCTTTCGGCTTCACCCGAGCGTTATTTAAAAAAAGAGGGTGAAAACCTCATTTCCCAGCCCATAAAAGGAACCGAAAAAAGAGCTTCGACCAAAACAGCCGACGAAAAATTAATCAAGGAATTGGAACAAAATCCGAAAGAACGTGCCGAAAATATTATGATTGTGGATTTGGTGCGCAACGATTTTTCCCGATTCGCCTTAAAAGGATCCGTAAAAGTGGAGGAACTTTGCAAAGTTTATACTTTTGAACAAGTGCATCAACTTATTTCCACCATTTCTTGTTCGGTTAAAAATGATATTCATCCTGTTGATATCATAAAAAACACGTTTCCGATGGGAAGCATGACCGGAGCGCCAAAAATTTCGGCCATGAAAATAATGGAGGAATTGGAAGAAACCAAACGCGGATTGTATTCGGGCGCAGTTGGTTATTTTACGCCAAACGGCGATTTTGACTTCAATGTCATCATCCGCAGTATTTTATACAACGCTGCCAAAAAATACATTTCCTATTCGGTTGGCGGGGCTATTACGGCGCAATCAATTCCCGAAAAAGAATACGAAGAATGTTTATTGAAAGCAAAAGCGATGAAACAGGTTTTGGTAAACGTTAAATAATTATATTTACAAAATATGAAAGCCGAACTTAAAGAACATATAAACGCGAAATTTTCATTTTTATATGATAAAAACCTTCTCATTGCCATTTCTGGAGGTATTGACAGCGTGGTTCTAACGCATCTATTACACAAGTTACATTTTAAAATTTCACTGGCGCATTGCAACTTTTCATTGCGGGGAAAAGAAAGCAATGAAGATGAGGAATTTGTGAAAGAATTGGGCGAAAAGTTAGAAGTTCAAACCCATACCATCAAATTTGAAACTGAAGCCTACGCAGAAGAAAAAGGAATTTCAACCCAAATGGCAGCGCGTGATTTGCGTTACAGCTGGTTTCAAAAAATTGCCAAAGAAAACAATATCGATTACATTATAACCGGTCATCAAAAAGATGATGTTTTGGAGACCTTTTTCATCAATTTAACACGCGGAACCGGGTTGGACGGATTAACAGGAATTCCCGAAATACAGGGAAATATTGTGCGTCCGTTTATGATTTTCTCACGTAATGATATTTTAATTTACGCCGCCAAAAAAAAGATACTTTGGCGGGAAGACCGCACCAATTCTTCCATAAGATATGTGAGAAATAAAATTCGCCATAAAATTATTCCGGTGTTGAAAGAACTCAATCCGAATTTGCTGGAGACTTTTCACAACACGTTGGAAAATTTAAAAGGAAGTCAGCAAATTGTAAAAGATCGCATACAGAATGTGAAAGAAAAAATGACTAAAATTCACAAAAATGAATTGCATTTTAGCATTGATGAATTAAAAAAACTGAGCAATCCTAAAATCTATTTGTTTGAAATTTTAAAAGAATACGGTTTTACCGAGTGGAACGATGTGGCCGATTTGTTGGAATGCCAAAGCGGCAAACAGGTTTTCAGCAAAACACACCGTTTATTAAAAGACCGGGAAGTGCTTATTTTGTCGGAAATACTTCAACAGGAAGAAATTGAACGCTTTGAGATTTTTGAAAACACAACTGAAATCAATGTACCGATTGCACTTAAATTTGAAACGATCACCATTCCTTTCGACACAAAAAATCATCAGAATAAAGTGTTGGAGGAATTGATTTTTGACGATAAAAATACCATTTCAATAGATTTCGACAACCTTGAATTCCCTTTGATATTAAGAAAACGTCAAAAAGGAGATTTCTTTTTTCCAATTGGATTAAATGGAAAAAAGAAAGTGAGCAAATTTTTTAAAGATGAAAAATTATCGCTGATTGATAAAGAAAACGCTTGGCTTTTATGCTCCAAAAACGACATTGTTTGGGTGGTTGGAATGCGATTGGACGACCGATTTAAAGTGATAAAAACAACTTCGAAAATATTGAAAATAAGTCATTAAGACGGAAGACCGAAGACCGAAGACCGAAGTTGGAAGTTTTAAAAAAAGTTTCAAGTTTCAGGTTTCAGGTTTTTTTCGTTTATTATTCATACTTAAATTATCACACAAAGTTTCACAGAGAGCCACGAAGATTCACAAAGAAATAGTAATAAAGATTTATTACGGAAATAAATTCCTTCACAAAAAATAACGATTTCGTTAAATTAACATTTTTAAAACAACCATTTAACCAAGCTTTTGTAATTTTCACGCTTGAATTTTAAATTATGCACAAACTACCTAAACTTACCAGATTCAACGAAAACGTATTGGCAAAATACCGTATTTACAACAGTATTTTTATGACATTGCCATTTGATGCCATTACAAAAACTGGTGTTATGCTGCCGCTTTTTCACGAAGTTTGCGAAAATGGTTTCTCCAATAAAAAAAATCCGACCGAAATTGTAGATGCCTTTTTTAAGGCTTATCATACAAATCCGTCAGAAAAAGACAAGATAAATTTACTTTTTCGTTTTATACAATATATAGAGCGCCAAGTGGTGTTGTTTGACGCCATTGAAGATGCAGCATTTCCTATTGTAAATAATATGGACGGCGTGGGAACTTTGCGAAACAGCAAAGAAACCGCAGCTTTGGAAAACAAAAAAGAAGCCTTAAAAAAACATTTGGAGAATTTTAAGGTTCGAGTGGTTTTAACAGCGCATCCAACACAATTTTATCCGGGAGCCGTTTTGGGAATTATCACCGATTTAACGGAAGCCATTCAGGAAAATGATTTGCTGAAAATAAATCAGCTTTTGGCACAATTGGGTAAAACGCCGTTTTTTAAACATGTAAAACCTACGCCGTTTGATGAAGCCGTAAGTTTAATTTGGTATTTGGAAAACGTATTTTATCATTCGGTTTCGGGCGTTTACAACTATATCCAAAGCAATATTTTCGACAATCAGCCCATTGACAATGAGATTATCAACCTTGGTTTTTGGCCTGGAGGCGACAGAGACGGAAATCCGTTTGTGACAACAGAAATCACGTTGGATGTTGCAAAACGTTTAAAACAAACCATCCTAAAAAATTATTACAGGGACATTCGTTTGCTGAAAAGACGCCTGACTTTTGCCGGCGTTGAAGAATCTATTTCAGCATTGGAAGATATTTTATTCGAAAATAGTGTCAGTACTGAAGTAAACACGATGATTCCGATAAACGAATTTCTGGAAAAATTATATGAAATAAGAGACGTTATCATAACAAGACATCAGTCATTGTATTTGGAGGAAATAAATGATTTTATCAATAAAGTTCGCTTGTTTGGCTATCATTTTGCAACCTTGGACATTCGCCAGGACAGTCGCGTGCATCACGATGTTTTTGTTCAAATTGTGAACACTTTATCAGAAAAAGGAACGGTTATTTTTCCTGAAAACTATTTAGAACTTCAAGAAAATCAACAAATAGAGATTCTTGCTAAAGTTGCCGGCAATGTTGATTTATCCATTTTTGATGATGAAATGGTGGTAAAAACTTTGGGATCCATACAAGCCATAAAAACCATACAGCAAAATAATGGCGAACGCGGCGCAAACCGTTATATCATCAGCAACAACCAGTCGGCTTTAAATATGATGGAAACTTTTGCGATGTTTAATTTATGCGGATTTAACCACAACATAAACGTTGATATTATTCCGCTTTTTGAAACCGTTGATGACTTAACGAATTCAACCAGTGTGTTGGAAAAATTATATGCAAACAGCACTTATAAAAACCATCTGAAAAATAGGGGAAACAAACAAACCATTATGCTTGGTTTTTCTGATGGAACAAAAGATGGCGGGTATTTAATGGCAAATTGGGCCATTTATCAAGCCAAAGAAAATCTGACCGAAATTTCCAGAAAAAACGGCATCAAAGTCATATTTTTTGACGGGCGCGGCGGACCTCCGGCTCGTGGCGGCGGAAAAACGCATCAGTTTTATGCTTCATTGGGGCCAACCATTGAGGATGAAGAAATACAATTAACGGTGCAAGGACAAACCATCAGTTCTAATTTTGGCACCTTGGATTCTGCGCAATTTAATATTGAACAGTTGTTGAGTGCTGGAATTTCGAACGAATTGTTTAGCAATTCCAACAATATTATGACAAAAAGTGATGCGAAAATTATGGACGATTTGGCATTGACAAGCTACCAGGCTTATGTCGATTTTAAAAATCATCCGAAATTTATGCCCTATTTGGAGCGTATGAGCACTTTAAAATATTACGCCAAAACCAACATTGGAAGTCGCCCTTCCAAACGTTCCGCTTCAAAAGAATTAAACTTTGCCGATTTGCGCGCCATACCTTTTGTGGGTTCATGGAGCCAGTTAAAACAAAATGTTCCCGGTTTTTATGGCGTTGGAACTGCCTTGAAAAAATATGAAGACAGTGGCGAATTTGAAAAACTGAAACAATTCTATAAAAATTCTGATTTTTTTAGAACATTGATTGGAAACAGTATGATGTCGCTTACAAAATCGTTTTTTCAGTTGACGGAATATATGGCAAAAGATAAAGAATTTGGTGAATTTTGGGAGATTATTCACACCGAGTATCAAACTTCAAAACGACTTATTTTAAAACTTTCCGATTATACCGAATTGATGCAAAGCAACCAAGTTGGCAAAGCATCTATTGTTATTCGTGAAAATATTGTGTTACCTTTGTTAACCATTCAGCAATACGGATTGCTAAAAATCCAGGAACTTCAAAATGAAGAAAACCCTGATGTAGATTTAATTAAAATCTATGAAAAAATGGTAACTCGATCATTGTTCGGAAACATTAACGCAAGCAGAAATTCAGCATAATTATGAACTTATCCCAATTAGACGAAAACGAATACAATCCGCATTACAAACATTATATTCTGGAATTGGGAAATGTGGATTTATTTGAAATTTTAAAGGTTTCTTCTGATGAATTATTGGAAACCATCAAAGATTTATCAGAAGAAAAAATGGTTTTTCGCTACGATGAAGGAAAATGGTCCATTAAAGAACTTTTGCAGCACATTATTGATACCGAGCGTATTATGAGCTACAGAGCCTTGCGTTTTTCCAGAAATGACGCCACAGAATTACAAGGTTTCGACGAAAATTGGTATGTTGACAACTCAAATGGCAACGACAGAAATTCTATTGAACTGATAGAAGAATTTACCTGTATCCGCAGCGCAAGTATCTCTTTATTTAAAAGTTTTACTGATGAAATGCTGCTATTGTCGGGCACCGCTAATGAAAGTGACATTACAGTAAGGGCTTTGGGATTTATCATTGCCGGACACCAAATGCATCATTTAAAAATTATTAAAGAGCGGTATCTTTAGTCGTTTTTAATAAAAAATAATTTATCATCAATAAATTTTTTAACCGTAAGGGGCGCTAAGTTTTTTCGAAAGGAACGTAAAGTGCTGATTTTAAATACTTAAAACCTCGCGAACATTGCGCCTCCTTTGCGAGCATTGCGTTTAAACCTACTTTTTTTGACAGCTTCATTTTATTTGTTACCAATTGTATTTTTATTTTGTTCTAACCTAATATTTTAATTCCAATAATTAATTTAGAAGCTGCAAATATTTAGGCCAATATGGCAAGGCCGAGGCTGAGCCATTAAATTTGTACATTCGATATAAATTAAAATATTATATTTGAAATATTCTTAACTATTTTCAACAATGCGCATTTTTAAAAAAATCTTACTCGTTTTTGGCGTTCTAATCGCCCTGATTTTAATTGGGACCTGGATGTATTTCAACAGCCTAAAACCTGATTATTCAGGTGAAATTTCTTTATCAGGTATTGAAAATGAGACTTCTGTATATTTTGATGATTATGGAATTCCGCATATTTACGCCCAAAACCAATACGATGCTTCAACAGCTTTAGGCTACGTTCATGCGCAGGACCGACTTTGGCAAATGGAACTCATGCGAAGAATAGCACCGGGAAGACTGTCGGAAATTTTTGGTAAAGACATGCTCAAAAACGACCAATTTTTTGTGAGTTTGGGCATTGAAGAAGCATCCAGAAAATCATTGGAAAAATTGGACAAAAATGGGGAAGTCTACAAATTGGCAACCGCTTATTTAAATGGTATCAATCAATTTATAGAAAATGGCCCAACGCCCATAGAATTTACTTTAATTGGCATTGAAAAAGAGCCTTACCAACTCAACGACATCTACAATATTTTGGGCTATATGTCTTTTAGTTTTGCGATGGCACAAAAAACCGATCCGCTTTTAAGTATTCTAAAAGATAAATTAGGCGATGATTATTTAAAGGAACTGAATATTGAAATCGGTCCAAATAACACATTTATAAAAAATTCAAAGGAAAACATTACCGATTTTTCTAAAATGGTTGCAAATGTTAATGAGGTGATGGAAAAATCTCCAATTCCTCCATTTATCGGCAGCAACAGTTGGGTGGTTTCACCTAAAAAATCTGCCACCGGAAAAGTGCTTTTTGCAAACGATCCGCACATCGCCTATTCGCAGCCCGCGGTTTGGTATGAAGCGCATATTGTAACGCCAGATTACGAAATGTATGGTTATCATTTGACAGGTGTTCCCTTTCCTTTGTTGGGCCATAACAGGGATTATGCTTACGGATTGACCATGTTTGAAAATGACGATATCGATTTTTATAAAGAAGAAAATCATCCGACAGATTCCACAAAATATAAAACGCCAAACGGATTTGAAACTTATAAAACAGTCACCAAAACCATTAAAGTAAAAGATGCGGATGATGTAATTATTACGGTAAGAAGTACGCGTCACGGACCAATTATGAACGACGCCCTTGATGCAATTACCCGAACGGAGCCTATTGCGATGTCATGGATTTACACCCAATTCGATGTAGAAGTTTTGGCTGCGCTTCACGCCATTTCGAGAGCAAAGGAAATGAAAGACGTTAAAAAAGGTGCTTCTATGATTCACGCACCAGGTTTAAATATTATGTATGGAGACGCAAAAGGAAATGTGGCCTGGTGGGCAACTGGAAAATTGTACAAATTAAAACCAGAAGTTAACAGAAATTTTATTTTAAATGGCGCTTCAGGTGATGATGATCCTGTTGAATATTTGGATTTCAGCGAAAATCCGATGGCCGAAAATCCGCCTTGGAATTATGTGTATTCCGCCAACAACCAACCCGATTCTATTGCAAATATGATGTATCCCGGTTATTATTTATCAGAAGACAGGGCCAAACGCATTGTAAAATTACTGGAACCCAAAGATAACTGGAACAAGGAATCTATGTCGGCCATGATTAACGACGTAACTTCTGCGGTAGCGCCAGGATTGGTCAAAGAATTTGCTAAAATCATGGATTATGGTTCTTTTACCAAAAGCGAACAAAAAGCCATTGACATCCTTCAACTTTGGGACGGTTCAAATACTGTTGACCAAGTGGCGCCAACCATTTATAACAAATGGATTTACCTGTATTTAAAAAACACTTTTGAAGATGAAATGGGAACTGAATTATTCACCCAGTTTTTAGCCACACATTTATCAAAAAGAACGATTGCCGAACAAATTGAAAAGGAAAATTCTATTTGGTGGGATAATGTAAACACCAAAAACAAAATAGAAACCAAAAAAGAAATTCTGTCAAAATCTTTGGCTGAAGCGGTCTCTTCACTGGAAAAACAACTTGGAAGCGACAAAAAAGATTGGAATTGGGGAAAAGTTCATACCTTAGCACATGAACATCCTTTGGGCAAGGTAGCTGCATTAAAAAACTATTTTAATGTGGGTCCGTTTCCCATAAATGGCGCAAGAGAAGTGATTAACAATCGGGGTTTTGATTATACTGATACTGGCTTGTACAAAGTGAATGCCGGTCCTTCAACCAGAAGAATCATCGATTTTTCTGATCTTGAAAACAGCATCAGCATAGTACCAACAGGACAATCGGGAAACCCATTCAGCAAACATTATAAAGACCAAGCTGAAATGTACAACAAAGGCGAATTCAGAAAAATGAAAATGAATGAAGAAGAAATTAAACGGATTTCCACAAAACTAACTATTTCACCAAAAAAATGAGTAAAAGAATCACCATAAAGCAAATTGCACTGGCATTACAAGTTTCAATTTCAACGGTTTCAAAAGCGTTAAACGACAGCTATGAGATTAGTGACGACACCAAAAAAAGAATTCAGGAATATGCCAAATTGCATAAATACAAGCCCAATACCCTGGCCTTGAGTTTGCAAAATAAAAAAACAAAAACCATTGGTATCATTTTACCTAATATTTTAAATTATTATTTTGCGCGGGTTTTGCGTGGCATTGAAAAAGTGACGACGGAAAAAGGATACAATATCATTACCTGCATCACCAATGAATCCTTCAAAAAAGAAGTGGACACCATGGAAATGCTTTCTAATGGAACTATCGACGGTTTTATTGCCTGTATTTCAGAAGAAACCTTAAGAATTGGGAATTTTGAACACTTTAACATGATTTTAGAAGAAGGAACGCCAATTGTATTGTATGACCGCGTGCATGCAGACATCAACTGCGATAAAGTAGTGACCGATAATGTAAAAAGCGGCTATAAAGCAACCCGTTTTTTGATGAAATCTGGTTGTGAAAATATTGCACTTATTTCCACTGATGAAGAAATAAACATTGGTCAGTTTAGTGTTAACGGCTATTTAAAAGCACTCACAAAACACGATATTACGCCTAATGAAAATCTGATTTTAAGGCTTGATGACGAAACGCATTTGAAAGAGCGCATTAACGAAATGTTAGACAACAACAAAGTGGACGGCATGTTTGTAATTGATGAAGTTTCAGGAGCTGTCGCCACGCAAGTATTAAATGCAAGAGGCATAAAAGTTCCTGAAGATATTTCCATTGTAAGTTTTACCAACGGAATTTTATCGAGATACACCATTCCGCCTTTAACCGCCGTGAATCGTTTTGCCCATACCACCGGAGAAATTGCCGCAACGCGATTGATCGATAAAATTGAAGAAAAAATTGAATTTGATGACATTACCACTGAAATAGTAAAAACAAAATTGGTTGAACGAGAATCAACAAAAAAACTTTTTATAAAGTTTTAAGCCGAAGGCACAAATTATAGAATTAAAAATATGCTAGAAAAAGTTTATGGCAGCGCCGTGTTCGGCGTTGAAGCCACCAATATTACCGTTGAGGTAAATATTGATAAGGGTATTGGTTACCATTTGGTTGGATTGCCAGACAATGCCATTAAAGAAAGCAGTTTCAGGATTTCTGCAGCCTTAAAAAACAATAAATACCTTTTTCCGGGCAAAAAAATCACCATCAATATGGCTCCGGCCGATATGCGCAAAGAAGGCTCGGCATACGACTTAACTTTGGCCATTGGTATCCTCGCCGCTTCAAACCAAATTAATACAGAAAAAATTGGGGATTACATTATTATGGGCGAGCTCTCTTTAGACGGAAGTTTACAACCCATAAAAGGCGCTTTACCCATTGCCATTAAAGCGCTTGAAGAAAATTTTAAAGGATTTATTCTGCCGAAACAAAATGCAAAAGAAGCCGCCATCGTGAGTAATCTAAACGTTTATGGCGTAGAAAATATTACGGAAGTCATAGATTTTTTCGATGGAAAGACGGAATTAGAACAAACCATAATTGATGTTCAATTTGAATTTAATAAGAGTTTGGACAACCCCGAATTTGATTTTGCCGATGTGAAAGGACAAGAATCCGTAAAACGATCTATGGAAATTGCGGCAGCCGGCGGACATAATATCATCCTAATCGGACCGCCGGGAAGCGGAAAAACGATGCTAAGCAAAAGACTGGCTTCCATACTGCCGCCAATGACGATGCAAGAAGCACTGGAAACCACAAAAATACATTCCGTTGTAGGAAAAATAAAAGAAAGCGGCTTGATGTGCCAGCGACCATTTCGCTCGCCGCATCATACTATTTCGGACATCGCCCTTGTCGGCGGCGGACAATATCCGCAACCGGGAGAAATTTCCATGGCGCACAATGGCGTGCTGTTTTTAGATGAATTGCCCGAGTTTAAACGCACCGTTTTAGAAGTGATGCGCCAACCATTGGAAGACCGGGAAATCACCATTTCACGGGCAAAATTCTCGGTGACGTATCCAAGCAGTTTTATGTTGGTGGCAAGTATGAATCCGTCCCCGAGCGGTTATTTTAACGATCCTGACTCCCCTAAAACCTCCTCACCTTTCGAAATGCAACGCTATCTCAGCAAAATTTCCGGGCCGTTACTGGACAGAATCGACATTCATATTGAAGTGAATCCCGTTCCTTTTGAAAAACTTTCCGAGGAACAATTAAGCGAACCAAGCACCGAAATCAGAAAACGAGTGACCAAAGCAAGGGAAATTCAAACCCTTCGTTTTACGGAATATGGAAACGTGCATCACAATGCGCAAATGAGCGTGAAACAAATCAGAAAATATTGCAAATTGTTGCCAGAATGCAGCATCCTGCTCAAAAATGCGATGGAACGCCTAAGTTTATCTGCCAGAGCTTACGACCGTATTTTAAAAGTTTCAAGAACAATTGCCGATTTAGAAGGCGTTGCGGAAATTTCTACTTCGCACATTTCTGAAGCCATTCAGTACCGAAGTTTAGACCGGGAAGGCTGGTTGGGGTAATCGTTTTAAAATAGCAAAATCAACTATGAAATTAAAAAGGGGGAATATCCCCTTTATTAAAGACCTATTTCCCCTTACACAGGAATAACGCTTGCCATATTTTTGACCTAGGAAAAAGAAAAATACTTTGTTTTTGTTAATTATGGGAAATTGCAAAAAAAAACCTCTCAGAAATGAGAGGTTTTTATTTACAAAGTTTTCTTGTTAATATCTGTAATAATCAGGTTTGTATGGTCCTTCTACCGATACACCAATATATTTCGCTTGGTCTTCGCGTAAAGTTTCCAATTCAACACCAATTTTAGCCAAATGCAAACGCGCCACTTTTTCATCTAAATGTTTAGGCAACATATACACTTGATTTTCGTATGCGTCTTTATTGTTCCACAATTCCAATTGCGCCAAAGTTTGGTTGGTGAATGAATTGCTCATCACAAAACTTGGATGTCCGGTTGCACAGCCCAAATTCACCAATCGGCCTTCAGCCAAAATTAAAATTTCATTTTTGCCAATCGTATATTTATCAACCTGAGGTTTGATTTCAACTTTGGTATGTCCGTAATTTTTATTCAACCAAGCCATATCTAATTCATTGTCGAAATGACCAATATTGCAAACGATGGTTTTGTCTTTCATTTTTTCAAAATGACGGGCAATGACGATGTCTTTATTTCCTGTTGTTGTGATTATGATATCAGCATTTCCAACAACGCTATCCAATTTTTTAACTTCAAATCCATCCATTGCAGCTTGCAGCGCACAAATTGGGTCGATTTCAGTAACGGTTACAATAGAACCCGCGCCTTTAAACGAAGCCGCAGTTCCTTTGCCCACATCACCATAACCGCAAACAACCACGCGTCTTCCGGCCAACATAATATCGGTAGCTCTTCTAATCGCATCAACCGCACTTTCCCTGCATCCGTATTTGTTGTCGAATTTAGATTTCGTAACAGAATCATTTACATTTATTGCAGGCATTGGCAATGTTCCTTCTTTCACTCTTTCATACAAACGATGAACACCAGTGGTAGTTTCTTCGCTTAAACCGTTAATTCCGGCAGCCAATTCAGGATATCTGTCCAACACCATATTGGTTAAATCGCCACCATCATCTAAAATTAGATTCAACGGTTTTTTATCTTCCCCAAAAAATAATGTTTGTTCAATACACCAGTCAAACTCCTCTTCATTCATTCCTTTCCAAGCATAAACGGAAACTCCTGCAGCAGCAATTGCGGCAGCAGCCTGATCTTGTGTTGAAAATATATTGCAAGAACTCCAGGTTACCTCAGCGCCCAATTCAACCAAAGTTTCAATTAAAACTGCAGTTTGTATGGTCATATGCAAACAACCGGCAATTCTTGCCCCTTTTAAAGGATTTTGACCTTTAAATTCTTCTCTCAAACTCATTAATCCCGGCATTTCAGCTTCTGCCAACTGTATTTCTTTACGTCCCCATTCAGCAAGATTGATGTCTTTTACTTTATATTTAACGTAAGTTGATGTTTTAGTACTCATATTTATTAAATTTGTTTTTTATTTTAAACAACTAAAACAAGTTGTTCAGGAATGTGCAAAAGTACAAAATACCTTTGAAAAACTAAATGCCTTTATTTAAAACTATTAAGCCAAATAATCACACCACCATTTATGTGTGGAAAATTGAAGAATCGCTTAACGATTTGGCTGAAAATATGCCAATAACGGCAAGAAGTGAAGAAAGGCTGATTTCAATGAAATCAGATCTTCACAAACGCGGATTTTTAAGTGTGCGCCATTTACTGAAAGCTGCTGGTTATACCGACTTTGATTTGTTTTACAACGGGAATGGAAAACCAAATTTAACTGATGGTAAAAATATTTCCATCACGCATTCTTTCACTTTTTCGGCCATTGCCATCAGCGACGCCGCAATTGGAATCGACATTGAAAAAAACAGGGAAAAAATAAAAATCATCCAACACCGGTTTGTGAATTTTGAAAAAGGATTTATTCATAAAGATGATGATTATATTGAGCAGTTAACTGTAATTTGGGGTGCAAAAGAATCGCTGTATAAAATTTATCCTTTCGGCGGATTGACCTTTAAAAATGATATTGACATCAATTCCTTCAAAATTTCGGACAAAAAAACAACAGGCTATATAAAAGTTGAAGGCTGGGACAAAAATTACGATATTCGATTTGAACAACTTGGCGGATTTACCTTGGTTTACGCCTTAGACACTTCAGAAAATGAATAACTCCATTTTAGCATTCATTCAAAAGGCTTCCGTAAAAGGAGAAAAATTACTGGCTATTTTATTGGATCCCGATAAAACTTCTTTGGATAAATTGCCTGAAATTTCTTCAAGAATAGATACCCTAAACGCAAATTTTATTTTTGTTGGCGGAAGTTTTGTTGAAAACCAACTCACCGATTTGTTTGTGAAAACACTTAAAAAACACACTAAATTGCCGGTGATACTTTTTCCCGGAGATTTTTCGCAGCTCACTAATTATGCTGATGGTTTGTTGTTTTTATCGTTGCTATCTGGAAGAAATCCGGAATATTTAATTGAACAGCAAATTAAATCAGTTCCTTTTTTAAAAAATTCAAGCTTGGAAATTATTCCTACAGGCTATATTTTAATTGATGGCGGAACCAATTCATCGGTATTAAAAATGAGTAACACCAAACCAATTTCACAAGAAAATATACAATTGGCAGTTGATACAGCCGTTGCAGGAATGTATAAAGGCAAACAATTGATTTATTTGGAAGCCGGAAGCGGTGCAAAAATTCCTGTAAATTCCCAACTAATTTCAGAAGTAAAAAAACACATTAACATTCCACTCATTGTTGGCGGAGGCATAAAAACCAAAGGACAACTGGAAAATGCTTATAAAAATGGCGCCGATTTGGTGGTTATTGGCAATGCTTTTGAAAATAATGCTTCATTCAAATTTTAACTTATGAATGACATCCTTAACTTTTTTATTGAACCCTACCAAACTGCAAGCGCACTTCATATTTCGCTCGAATTAATAGCTGTTTTTTTTGGGGTGTTAAGTGTTATTTACGCTAAAAAAGAGAATATTTTGGTGTTTCCAACGGGCATCATAAGCACCGCATTGTACGTGTATTTATTGGTGCAATGGGATTTATACGGCGATTTGATCATCAATATTTATTACACCGTTATGAGTTTTTATGGCTGGTATATGTGGAGCAGAATAGTTGATGACAAACAGCAACATTTGCCGATTACCAGAACAAACAATCTGGATAAATTAAAAACTTTGGGTATTTTTTTATTCACTTCTATTTTTGTGATAATCGTTTACAGATATTACAATGTGATGCCAAATCATTTAAATTTTACCGAAAGTGTAGATTATGCAGTCACTAACTTAACTGCCGGAAATTTAGCAGATTTTAGAAAAATTACCCCATTTTTAGATACTTTTACCACAGGAATCTTTTTTGCCGGAATGTGGTTGATGGCCAATAAAAAACTGGAAAACTGGCTGTTTTGGATTGCTGGTAATTTGGTTTCAATTCCGTTGTATTTTGTTAAAGGATACGGTTTTACAGGCATTCAATACGCCATATTTTTAATTTTGGCTTTTCAAGGATATTACGCATGGAAGAAAAACTTAAACAAACAGACATAAATATTGTAAAAGTGGTGCTTTTTGGACCTGAAAGTTCCGGTAAAACAACACTTTCTAAATTGCTGGCCCGTCATTATAACACGGTTTGGGTTCCTGAATATGCGCGAGATTATTTGCAAAACAAATGGAATAACCAGCGAAAAACCTGTGAAATTTCAGATATGTTGCCCATTGCTGAAGGACAAATGAAACTGGAAAATAAACTGGCAAAAAAAGCGGACAGAATTTTAATTTGCGACACAGATTTGCTGGAAACAAAAGTTTATTCAGAAGAATTTTATGGCGGATTTGTAGATCCCTATTTGGAAAAAGCGGCATTACAAAATACGTACGACTTATATTTTTTGACTTATATTGATGCGCCCTGGAAAAAAGATGATTTAAGAGATCGGCCGGAACAACGGCTGGAAATGTTCAACGCTTTTGAAAATGCTTTGATAAAAAACCATCGGCCTTATGTTTTATTGAAGGGCGAAAAAAAGGACAGGCTTGAAACAGCCATCCGTGAAATTGATAAAATCCTAAAATTGAAACCGAATTTACGCCGATTTTCAGGAAAATAATTCAGCAACAAAAAATATCCAAGCGAATGAATACCGAATTGATGATAAAGGAATTGAAATTTAAAGCAGTGCGCAGCAGCGGTGCCGGCGGACAGCATGTGAATAAAGTTTCCTCTAAAATAGAACTGACATTCGATTTGGAAAATTCGGAAAGTTTTACCGAAGAAGAAAAGGCATTGCTGATTCAAAAACTGAAAAGTAAACTTACCAAAGACAATGTATTGTTGCTTCAGTGTGACGAAAGCCGAAGTCAGCATAAAAACAAAGAAATTGCCATTGACCGATTTTTAAACATCATTTCGGGCGGATTGAAAGTTCAAAAACCAAGAAAAGAAACCAAACCGAGTAAATCGAGCATACTGAAACGCCTGGAAAAAAAGAAAAAAACTGCCTTGAAAAAAGTGTTGCGTAATAAATCGAATTTCGAATAACATATTTTTTTACCGAAAATTCCGCAAAAAAAAACCATTAAAAAATTTATTTAACCGCAAAAAACGCAAAGAAATACGCAAAGGCGCAATTTTGCTATGGTTAACATTTTATCGACATTTTCAAAATCGTAAATAAGAAATCGTAAACAATGCGTTAAGGATTAAAGTGGAAATACTTTTTTGATTCGCCTTTTGGCGAATTAAAAAAGATTGGAACGGAAAGCCTGACCCGCCAGTTGGCGGGGAACGCCCACCAAAAAGGCGGGCAGGCCCAAAATATTTTGAAATATATTGAAATTAATTCCATTATTTAAATTCTTATTTATATTTTTGACCCATCTCAAAAGGGGTGCCTAAAACGGCTGAGATCAAACCCATTGAACCTGAACAGGTAATGCTGTTAAGGGAAATTAAGCGATAACAATCGCGTGGACAACAAATTAATTATTCATAACATCGATTAATTACCTCTTTTTAAATCGTTTTATTTTAAAAAAAATGAAACAAAATTTAAAAATGAAACTGAAAAAAGCAACCATCTTGGCAGCTTTTTTAATCACCGCATTTTCTTTTAATGCAAATTCACAAGAGCTTTTTACTTTATCGGGCAAAGTAACGGACGGATCAAAACCATTTTCCGACGTAAACATTGTGGTGAAAGAATCCAACAAAGGAACCACCACCAAAGCAGATGGCACATTTTCCTTATCGTTGAAAAAAGGAACTTACACCTTGTTGGTAAGCGCTCTCAGCATTCCGAAAGAAGTAAAAGTTGTGTTAACAAAAGATGTTTTTATAACAATTGATATGGCCGACCGGTTTATGAATTTGGAAGAAGTCATTGTTTCGGCTGTTCGCGTAAAAGCAACGTCACCTGTTACGCACAGCAACATCACCAAAAAAGATTTGGAAAAACGCAATTTGGGACAAGACATTCCAATTATGCTGAATTACTTGCCTTCCGTAGTGACAACATCCGATGCCGGCGCAGGTGTTGGATACACCGGAATCAGAGTTCGTGGAAGTGACGCGACCCGCGTGAATGTTACCGTTAACGGAATTCCGTATAACGATGCTGAAAGTCAGGGAACTTTTTGGGTGAATATGCCCGATTTCACTTCCTCAACCGAAAGTATGCAATTGCAGCGCGGCGTGGGAACATCCACCAACGGCTCCGGCGCTTTTGGCGCAAGTTTAAACTTGTTGACAGATGCCGTTTCCGAAAATGCTTTTGGTGAAATCAGCAGTTCATTTGGCTCTTACAATACCAAAAAACATACGGTAAAATTCAGCACCGGAAAAATAAATGACCATATTGAATTTGCGGGCCGTTTTTCTAAAATTGATTCGGACGGCTATATTGACCGCGCCTGGTCCGATTTAAAATCCTACTTTTTACAAGCCACTTATGTTGATGACAACACTTTAATTAAAGCGCTGACATTTGGCGGCCACGAAAAAACGTATCAGGCCTGGTATGGCGTTACCAAAGAAGAAATGGAAACTTTGGGGCGGACATATAATCCGTATTCATACGAGAATGAAATCGACAATTACCAACAAGACCATTATCAACTGCATTGGAATGAAAAATTAACTGAAAATTGGTCCACCAATGTTGGATTGAATTACACCAAAGGCAGCGGTTATTTTGAGCAATTTAAAGAAGGTGAAGATTTTGCCGATTATTTATTAACGCCAATCACTATTGGCGGCGAAACCATTGATGAAACAGATTTGATCAGAAGACGCTGGCTTGACAACGATTTTTATGTGGCGAATGCAAATGCAACCTATAGAAACGATGGAATTGAGTTTATTTTCGGAACTTCTTACAGCAACTATAAAGGAAAACATTTCGGAGAAATTATTTGGGCTGAATTTGCCAGCGATTCTGAAATAAGAGATCATTATTACGATAGTGAAACCAAAAAAACTGACGCCAATATTTTTGGGAAATTGACCTATAATTTGAATGATTATTGGACCTTGTTCACCGATTTGCAAGGCAGATTTGTGAAATTTGATTTAAAAGGGTTGACATCAGACAGAACGCCCATGAATGTTGATGAAAATTATTCGTTTTTTAATCCGAAAGCCGGATTGACTTTTGAGGCAACTGCCAACAACAGTTTCTATTTATCCTATGCAAAAGCCAACAGAGAGCCTAACCGCAACGATTTTGAAAACGGCATTTTTACTTCAGAAAAATTAAACGATTTTGAACTGGGATGGCGTTTTAAAAATGAATCCGTTAAAGTAAACAGCAATGTTTATTATATGTTTTATAAAGACCAGTTGGTTTTAACCGGCGCCATTGATGATACAGGATCGCCAATAAGAGCGACCAGCGGAAAAAGTTACCGACTTGGTTTGGAAATAGACGCGCAAATAAAATTGAATGATAAATTTTCAATTCAGCCAAATATTGCCATCAGCAGCAACAAAAATGTTGACTTTTTAACCACTTGGAACGGTGAATTGGTTGATTTGGGAAATACCGACATTGCTTTTTCCCCAAATTTAATTGCAGCAAATGCAATTGTGTTTCAACCAAATCATAAAATACAATTTTCCTTGTTGTCTAAATATGTTGGCGAACAATATATGGGAAATATTGACAATGCAAACTCGAAACTGGAAAGCTATTTTGTGAACGATTTTAATTTTTCTTATGAAATTAAT
>JAUSOJ010000049.1 GCA_030656195.1 Lutibacter sp. | reverse complement strand
GAATCGTTTTCTCCTGAATTTCTGTAGGATTTTTTATTCCCAATTCTTTTAATGCTTCAATATATTCTTTGCGAATCCCTAATGCTGAAAATGTGGCCATAATTTTATTTTTTTGAAAGGTGCAAATATACGCTTATTTATAAGGCTTTAACTATTTATTATTTATCCAAAAAATGAGTCTTTGATAGATTTTGAATTTGTAAAAAAAAGGATTTAATCAAAAGAAAAAAAGCAATATATTGAAAAAAAATCATAAAAAAAGCCGCTTCAAAAGCGGCTTTCAATATAAATTTATGTTTATGTCAACTTATACTTTCTTAACTCTTACGGCATTCATCCCTTTCAATCCGCGTTCCAGTTCAAAACTCACTTTGTCGTTTTCTTTAATTTCTTCCAACAATCCGCTTACGTGCACAAAATATTTTTCTTGTGATAGGGTTTCAATAATAAAACCAAATCCTTTTGATGAATCAAAAAACGAAACTTTACCTTGTTTTACGGCAACTTCTTCTTCGCCTCTGTCTTCTTTTTTAGGAATCCCAATTTCAATAGTTGAGGCATCCACTTTTATTTTTCTTGATGGATCCATTGGTGTATCAGTAAGTTGTCCAAACTCATCCACATAAATAAACTCACTTTCCTGTCCGCCAGCTTTACGCTCTTCTTTCTTAATAAGTTTATCTTGCTTCTTTTTTAGACGCTTTTTTTCTCTTTCTTTTTTACCAAAGGTTTCCTGTGATCCGGCCATTAATTAATGATGTTTAATTTTTTATTATTTGATCTGTTTTCCCCCAAACAGTTAAGGTTGTCATTTAAATTTGAAACGAAATATTGGAAAATGGCAATTTTTAAGATTGATTTACACAATAATTTATCCTTTATTGCAATGACTTATCTCCTAATGAACTAAATATAGCTATTTAATTTTTACTGAAACTTTTGCAAATATAACCTTTCCATTTTAATTTTCACGAAAGTTTTTTTAATTTAATTTTGAGTTTCAATCAATTACATAGGCTTACTTATATCAGTAATGGCATTTATGATGCAATTTTAGTGAAATAATTGTAAATAAACAATGGTTATTTACAAATTGCGTTATTCTACAATCATTATCAATTAAATTGTATTAAAATTAAATTTTCAAACTCCCATCATTTTTTATTGTTGACTCTAAAAGGCTTGTAATTGCTAATTTTTAACAATTTGCTTATATTCAATATATTACTTAAATTTAATTATTATTTCGAAACCAAAAACCAATATTAACCAACATTTTAAATTATGACTGAAAATGCCAACAAACCTACAAGCGCTTTTTGGATTATTAGCGTTGTAGCATTACTATGGAATATTATGGGCGTTGTAGCCTATTTAGGTCAGGCTTATATGACCGATGAAGTTTTAAAACTGCTTCCGCTAACCGAACAAGAATATTACAACAATCTTCCCGCTTGGGTTACCGCTGCTTTTGCCATTGCCGTTTTTGCTGGCGTTTTTGGGTGTGTTGGACTTTTGATGCGAAAAAATTGGGCAACAATTCTTTTTGTTATATCGCTTATTGCCGTAATTGCCCAATCTACTTACAACCTATTTATTCAAAAATTTATGGAAGTGCCGCTTCAACATATGATTTGGTCGTTAGTGGTTATCCTTATTGCGATATTCTTAGTTTGGTTTTCAAGAAATGCGGCCAAAAAAGGTTGGATTTCTTA
>JAUSOJ010000193.1 GCA_030656195.1 Lutibacter sp. | reverse complement strand
TGGATTTGTTTTTGGGCGTTATGGGTGGTTCACTGGGTGAAATGTCGGCATTTGCTTTGTTGGTGGGCGGACTTTATTTAATCGCCAGGAAAGTGATTTCATGGCACATTCCTTTTGTGATGTTGGCCACAATGGCGCTTATGACCGGAATTTTTTGGGTTATAGACCCCGAACATTATGCAAGTCCGTTATTTCATTTGCTGTCCGGAGGTGCAATTTTAGGCGCATTTTTTATGGCGACAGATTTGGTCACAAGTCCGGTTACCAAAACAGGAATGGTGATTTTTGCCGTAGGAATTGCAATCATTACGGTGGTTATTCGCTTGTTTGGCGCATATCCGGAAGGTGTTTCTTTCGCTATTTTAATTATGAACGCTTTTGTCCCTTTAATCAATAAATTTTTTAAGCCAAGGCGATTTGGAGAAAAACTTAAATTTAAAATAGGGTGATTATGAGCATTAAAAAGAAAGATACTTTTATAAATATGCTGGTTTCATTGTTTGTGATTACCATCATCTCCGGATTTTTATTGGGTTTTGTAAACGATTTAACTTTCGAACCAAAAGCAAAAGCCAAAATGGCGAAAAAAGTAGAAGCCTTAAAATTGGTATTGACCAGTTTTGACAACAATCCGGTAACGGAAATAAAAAAGGCAAAATCATCTTTGGCAAAAGACAGCGTGGAAATGTATCCCGCTTTTTTAAACAATGATTTTGTGGGTGCTGCAGTTATTGGATCATCGGAAAAAGGATTTAGCGGTTTGGTGAAAATTATGGTCGGATTTAAACCCGACGGATCCATAGAGAATATTGTGGTGCTCGAGCAAAAAGAAACACCCGGCTTGGGAACAAAAATGAAAGATGAAAAGTTTTTAAAACAATTCAGAAATATAAATCCTGCCGCCTTCAATTTAAGCGTTACAAAAGATGGAGGAGAAGTTGATGCATTATCTGGGGCAACCATTACCACACGTGCATTTTGTGAAGCCACCCAAATGGCTTTTGATGAATTTGTAAGCAATGGCGAAGCACTTAAAATTCCTAAAAAATAAAAAGATGGCAAATATTATCAGTCAAAAAGAAATATTTTTGAAGGGAATTGTAAAGGAAAACCCAATTTTTGTGATGTTGCTGGGGATGTGTCCAACTTTGGGCGTTACTTCATCTGCATTTAACGGATTGGGAATGGGCATTGCAACACTTTTTGTATTGCTGATGTCGAACATTGTGGTGTCATTGGTGAAATCACAAATCCCAAGTAAAGTGCGTATTCCTGCTTTTATCATCATTATCGCTTCATTTGTTACCATTGTTGAAATGATTTTAGAAGCCTATATTCCTGCATTATATGAGCAATTGGGGATTTTTATTCCTTTAATTGTGGTAAACTGTTTAATTTTAGGAAGGGCAGAAGCATTTGCTTCAAAAAACAAACTGACCGATGCTGTTGTTGATGCACTAGGAATGGGCCTTGGTTTTGTAATTGCTTTGACAGTTTTAGGCGCTGTTCGTGAAATTTTAGGCAATGGAAGTATTTTCGATTTTAAATTTGTTTCAGAAAACGCCACCACTTTTATTCTGTTTATTTTGCCGCCGGGTGCTTTTATTGCTTTGGCCTATTTAACGGTTTTATTCAATAGAATCAACATTAAAAATATCTAAAAATGGAATACATACTCATACTTATCGCCGCTGTTTTTGTTAATAATATTGTACTTGCGCAATTTTTGGGAATTTGTCCGTTTTTAGGCGTTTCCAATAAAGTTTCAACATCGGTCGGTATGTCCGGCGCAGTTTTATTTGTGATGACTATTGCCACCATAACCACCTATTTATTGCATCAATACCTTTTGGTGCCGGCGGGTTTGGAGTATTTAAGAACCATTACTTTTATTTTGGTAATTGCCACGTTGGTTCAAATGATAGAAATTATCATAAAGAAAGTAAGTCCGCCGTTATATCAGGCTCTTGGCGTTTTTTTACCGCTAATCACCACAAACTGTGCGGTATTGGGCGTTGCGATTTTAGCCCTGGGACTGGAAAATGGCAGTTTGCTGAAAGCGGTATTTTTTGCAATTTCAAATGCCATTGGGTTTGCATTGGCGTTGATTGTTTTTGCGAGTATCAGGGAGCATTTAGAGCTGGCAAATATTCCAAAAGGAATGAAGGGAGTTCCCATTAATTTGTTGGTGGCCGGACTTTTATCACTGGCATTTTTGGGATTTACGGGGTTGGTGTAAAATATGCTAAAATAGAGCGTATTATTTGAAATTAACTTGTTATCTTTGCCACCCTAATTAATAACCAAGGTTTCGTACCTTAAAATTTAAAAATATGCCAGTAAAAATTAGATTACAAAGACACGGTAAAAAAGGAAAACCATTTTATTGGATTGTTGCTGCAGATGTGCGCTCAACAAGAGATGGTAAGTATTTAGAAAAAATTGGAACTTACAATCCAAACACAAATCCAGCAACCATCGACTTAGATGTTAATGGCGCTGTAAAATGGTTGCAAAACGGAGCACAACCAACAGACACTGCAAAAGCAATTTTATCTTATAAAGGGGTAATGCTAAAAAATCATTTGGCAGGCGGTGTTAGAAAAGGAGCTTTAACAGAAGAGCAGGCTGAAGCAAAATTTCAGATTTGGTTAGATGAAAAAGCAGGTAAAATTGATGCTAAAAAACAAGGCTTGGCAAAAGCTGAAACTGATGCAATCGCCAAAGCTTTTGAAGCTGAAGTAAAAGTGAATGAAGAGCGTAAAGCTGCTGCAAATGAAGTTGTAAATGCTGCAATTAAAGCTGAAGCCGATAAAAAAGATGCTGAAAAAGCTGCTAAAGAAGTAGTGGAAGAAGTAGCTCCTGAAACCATTGATGATGCACAAGCTGCAGCTTCAGAAGAAGGAAAAACCGAGTAATTAATTTTTAGCGATAATGCGTAAAGAAGATTGTTTTTATTTAGGCAAAATCGTTAGAAAACACAGTTTTAAGGGTGAAGTTGTTATCAAATTAGATACAGATGAACCTGAACTATACGAAGATTTGGAATCAGTTTTTGTTGCTTTGGGCAATGACCTGGTTCCATTTTTTATTGTTGAGAGCATTTTGCAAAAAGGAAATCAGCTGCGCGTTCGATTTGAAGATGTGGAAAGCGAAGCAGATGCCGATGCCATTTTAGGTTCGGAATTGTATTTGTCTTTGGAGTTTTTGCCAAAACTGACAGGAAATAAGTTCTATTTTCACGAAATTATTGATTTCGACATTGAAGATGTCAATTACGGTTATGTTGGTGTGATTACCGGCATAAATGATTCAACTGCCCAGCCATTGTTTGAGGTAAACTCAAACGGAACGGAAGTTTTTATTCCGATGATTGACCATTTTATCAAAAAAGTGGACAGAGAACATAAAAAAATTACCGTTGAAACCCCAAAAGGTTTAATAGAAATGTATTTGGGGAATTAACAATTTAGAGAGGTGGCCGAGTGGACGATGGCGCACGCTTGGAAAGCGTGTATACGGCAACGTATCGAGGGTTCGAATCCCTTCCTCTCTGCCAGAACACCAACAAAATCGAGCAAAATCGATAAAATCCTAGGTTTTGCTCAGGTTTTATTTTTAGAGACCGACAAATTATATGATAAAATATCATATATTAGGTTCACAAATCGGTCAACAAATATAAAACAACAATTTTGTTGACCGATTTGTTGACCGAATTATCGCGAAAGACCCTGTAAACACTAGGATTTTATACCTAGAAATTCGGTGGAATTTCACAGTGATTTTGAACCAAAAAATTGATTTATTGGTCAATAAAAATCCAATAAATTTGAATACCATAGTTGATTTGACTTTCGTCTTAAAAAGTTTAACTTAAAAAAGACGACAACTATGAAAACAACAATCACCTTTTCAATCCTAATTTGGATTAATTCTTCACGCGCTAAAGACAACGAAGCCGAAATTTTTGCTAGAGTAACTGTTAACCAGAGACGTGTTAACATTAGTTTAAAAAGGAAAATAAATATTGATTCCTGGGACAAAGCCAAATCGCGTGTAAAAGGCACCGGTCAAGATGCCAGAATACTTAATGGTTACATTGAACAATCTCAAGCTGCATTATTCCAGGCCTACCAAGATTTAAAGGCTGAAAGAAAAATGATTACGGCCGAAGCTGTTAAATCACGTTTTTTAGGAACGGACCAGCAACACTATTCTCTCCAAAATATTATTGATTATCACAATGATAACCACGCCCACAAGTTGAATAAGGCAACTTTGGGCTTGTATAAAACTACCCAAAGTTATTTATTGGAATTCGTCAAAAAGGAATTTGGCACCTCTGATATTTATTTAAGAGACCTCAATTATTCCTTTGTAATAAAATTTGATAATTTTTTACGTGCCTACAAGTTGTCAAGAAACAAAAAAAGAATTCTAGGAAATACCATTATAAAGCACATTCAAAGATTGCGAAAAATGGTGACGATGGCATTTCATATAGAATGGATCGACAGAGATCCTTTTGTAAAATACAAACCGGTATTTGAGAAAAGCGAAAGAGAGTATTTATCACAAGCTGAGCTTCAGAATATTGAAAATTACGAAACGGATATTGAGCGATTAGACATTGTAAAGGACTTATTTATTTTTAGTTGTTATACTGGAATAGCCTATGTGGATGTTATGAAATTAACAAAAGATAACGTTTTACTTGGGATTGATGGCGGCCAATGGATAATTACCAAAAGGACAAAAACAAACACCCCGGTTAAAATACCAATTCTGGATACCACGCAGCAGCTGATTGATAAATATAAAAACAACATTAGAGCTCAGGTTACCGGTACGCTTTTGCCTACACTTTCCAACCAAAAATTAAACAGTTACCTGAAAGAAATTGCTGATGGTTGCAAGATGAAAAAGAACCTCACCTTTCATATGGCGCGCCACACATTTGCCACAACAGTGACTTTAACAAATGGTGTTCCAATCGAAACAGTTTCCAAGCTTTTAGGGCATACAAAATTGTCTACAACGCAAATTTATGCCAAAGTCATCGAACGAAAGGTCAGCGATGATATGAATGCGTTAAAACTGGTTTTAACTAAGAACAAAGCGGAAAGCGATCTTAAAAATAGTGAGTCAGCAGGTTAAAAATGGTTTTGTTTTTTGATGATTAGGTATTGTGATAAATTTTACTATTTTTATTCTATTGAAAAAGTAAATTTTAAATCTATTTATGAAAAAAATTGCTACGATAATCGATAATTTCGATTTAGCCATCACTGATGTAAAAAAATTAAATATTTCTAAATTAGGTAAAGTAGAAAAAAGCATAAAAATTGCAAGAGACTGCCTATATGAATTGAGATTGGAAATGAGAAATATGGAATCCATTTCACCAAGAGATGAAATCCATTTTTTTAAAATGCAAAAACCCAGAATCCACGGAAGACTGTTTTTCTATTTGGAATTAAATAATTTTCTGATCAATTACCCGGAAACTGGAATTTCTGAACAACGAATTTACATTAAGGAACATATAGCCATATTGAAGTCTAAAAAAGCTGATGTTTTTGAGTTTGCAAAATACTGTAGGCTCAACGCCACTAAATATGATCATATGTATTTTTTAAGAGAGGACCCCCAATTGGATCTGTTTATGATTAGAAATTTGGAAGATCCGGAATTTTCCACCAGCCACGATAAATTAGCCTCAGAAATTGTTACATTCAATTTACTTATGAAGTTTTATGCCAGTGAACTAGAGCTGCTTAATCCAAAAAAAGAGAATGTGGTTATTGAAGTGGTCAAACCGCTTAAAGTGGTCAAACCGCCTTTAGAATGGAAAGGATCCAATACGGATTTAATAGAGTTTATATATGGATTGGATGCAAGAGGAGCAGTTGGAGAATCAGGTCCAGAGAATGTAAAAAAAATGGTAAAATTCAGTGAGCGGGCTTTTGGGGTTAAATTGGGAAATTATCAAAAAACATATTGTGAAATAAAAGCAAGAAATAAGGATCTTACAAAATTTTTGAATAGTTTGGTGGTCGCCTTAATTGCTAAAATAAAATCGGAACAAAAATAATAGAGTGCTGATTTACAGGTTTTTATATTTTTTTGTAAATCTTCTTTTTATTTAATAATTTCTTCCGGATAAAATAACATTTTTCGACTTAAAAATCTTTGTAAAAAAAATTACTAAAAAATAGCTGAAATATTTAAATAACTGATAATAAGCATTATAATATTTTCAATATGTTAAAATTCTTCGTAAATACGAACCATTTACGAACGGTTTCCGAAAGCATATTTTTAACCCTTTTTCCCGTAAAGAAGGGTTTTTTTATGGCCATTTTTGAATAAAATCCAAACTCAAAATGCAAAATTATTTCAACGCTGCTTCATCAAAAAAATAGCAATTATTTAAAGTGTTGTTTATCACTGTTATAACTTTTTAAAATGTTAAATTTCTTCGTAAATACGAACCATTTACGAAGAATTGTCATGAAAACTTCCCAGCTTTGTTTTACGAAAGTCAAATCGCTATAAAACAGTTATTAACCTAAAACAAGAGCAAAAATGCCTAAAGAAATTATCACTACGGATGACCTTAGAGAATTCAAAATCGAATTGTTGGAGGACTTCAAAAAGATCCTAAAAACAGCAGGATCTTCTCCACCCAAAAAATATCTTAAATCATCAGAATTGAAGAGAGTTCTAAATGTCAGTTCTGGAACACTTCAAACATTAAGAATTAACGGAACGCTTCCATACACAAAAATTGGCGGCATTATTTTCTATGATGCCGAAGAAATTTACAAATTGTTGAAAGAAAAC
>JAUSOJ010000019.1 GCA_030656195.1 Lutibacter sp. | reverse complement strand
TAATCTTTATTCCAGGTAAAACACCTAAATCCTTCCATATAATCGATGTCTAAATAAATAGCATCGCAAGGAATTCTTAACTCCCTAAACTTATTGGTGATTTCTTTTACGTTAGATTCCGGATAATAACTCCACTTGCATTGGTGGTAACCCAAGGCCCAAAGCGGCGGTAATTCGTGCGGTTTACCCGTTAAATCAGTATAATTGGAAACCACTTCAACCATTTCCGGGCCATAAATAAAATAATAATTCATTTCGCCGCCCTGTGCCCAAAAACTGGTGACATTTCTGCGTTCCTGGCAAAAATCGAAATATGCGCGAAAAGTATTGTCGAAAAATATGCCGTAGGCTTTCCCGTGATGAAGTCCTGTATAAAATGGAATTGCTTTATAAATTGGATCTGTATCCTTACCAAAAGCATATGAATCTGTCACCCAATTCTCAAAACGTTTGCTCTTTAAATTTAACGGAACCGGTTTATCCCCTAAACCATAATAACTCTCCTTTTCTTGAGAATTTTTGGACATTTTCACAACATTACCTCCAAATTCGTAACTTTCTTCCCAATGAAAACCAAGTTCGTCTTCAGAAATAAGGGTATTGTCTTTTGCATCAAAAATCGATTTTCTCATATCCTCTTTTGAAATATGACAAATTAACTTTGATGTTGTGATGATATAATTGGTTTCATCTTCAGTAACTTCAAGATGGTTAAATCCCCTGCTTGCGTAACGTGTTATGGCATAAGAAAAATCATTTTCAAATATGGAAGTTGTGGTGTAACGAAAACGCAACACACTGTCTCTTTGAATGGTAAGCTGTAAAACTACATTGTTTTCACTCGTAAAATAGAGTGTGTCAACATCTTTTTTATAGGAAATTATTTTTGAAGGAAATTGATTTCCTTTTAGTTCTAGTTCGGTATTTATAATCATAAATTAAATTATTTCATCAAAGTGCAAACGTACTAAAATAAATAATCTAATAAATATTATTTTAATTAAAAATATTACCGCTTTATCAACAAAAATGTAAAAGTTTTGCAATAAAGCGGTATTAAATTTAACAGAATTTCAAAATGGAGATACCAAGCGGCGGCAAAACAAGTATGGCCGAATATTCATCAACTTTTTTCGGCTGTTTTTTTATGGTGATTTTTTCTGCGTTTACATGCCCGCTTCCTCCGTATTTCTCTTGATTGCTGCTGAATACTTCCTGCAATTTCCCTTTTCTTGGCACGCGGATTTTATAATTCTCTAATGTTTGCGGCGAAAAATTACAAATCACCAACACATCGTCTTTCGGATTATTCCCTTTTCTTAAATAAGAAATCACTGAATTCTCGGAATCATCGTAACTTACCCATTCAAAACCTTCATTACTGAAACCTTTTTCAAATAAAGCCGGCGTGGATTTATAAAATAGGTTTAAATCCTTAAAATAGTTTTGCGTGTTTTTATGCGGATAAAACTCCAATAAATTCCAATCCAAACTTTTTTGAAAATTCCATTCTTCATAATGCCCAAATTCGCTTCCCATAAACAACAGCTTTGTGCCGGGATGCGTAAACATATAGCCATACAACAAACGAAGATTTGCAAAACGTTGCCATTCATCGCCCGGCATACGTCCCAAAATGGTTTTTTTTCCGTGCACTACTTCATCGTGAGAAAGCGGCAGCATAAAATTCTCGGTAAAAGCGTAGGTTAAACTGAAAGTGATTTCATTTTGATGGTATTTTCTGTAAATGGTGTCTTTAGAAAAATAATCCAAAGTATCGTGCATCCAGCCCATCATCCACTTCATTCCAAAACCCAATCCGCCCATAAAAGTTGGTTTGGAAACCATAGGGAAAGCTGTGGATTCTTCCGCAATAGTTTGCACATCTGGGAACGATTTATACACTTCTTCATTCAATTCCTTTAAAAACAAAACCGCATCCAGATTTTCATTTCCGCCATAAATATTTGGCTCCCATTCACCGTCTTCACGCGAATAATCTAAAAACAGCATTGAGGCTACAGCGTCAACACGCAATCCGTCGGCGTGATATTGTTCAAGCCAAAAAATAGCGTTGCTGATTAAAAAAGAACGGACTTCATTTCTTCCGTAATTAAAAATAAGGCTTTTCCAATCCTGGTGATATCCTTTTCTTTTATCTGGATGTTCATATAAATTTGAACCATCAAAATAGCCAAGACCGTGCGCATCTTCAGGAAAATGAGAAGGCACCCAATCCAAAATAATTCCTATATCGCTTTGGTGCAATTTATCGACCAAATATTTTAATTCTTCCGGATAACCAAAACGAGACGTTGGCGCAAAATATCCGGTAACCTGATAGCCCCAAGAAGGATCGTACGGATATTCCATAATCGGCATAAATTCTACGTGGGTAAAATTCATTTCTTTCACATAAGTCACCAATTCATCGGCCAATTCAAAGTAAGACAAAGATCTGTTTTCCTTGCCTTTTTTTCTCCAAGAACCCAAATGCACTTCGTAAACAGAATAAGGCGCATCTAACGCATTGTTTTTTTTGCGTGTGTGCATCCAGCTTTTATCTTCCCATTTGTAGGAATCTTCCCAAACTACGGAAGCTGTTTTAGGCGGATGTTCACACCTGCGTGCATATGGATCGGCTTTTTCGGATACATAATTGTTAATATTTGAATGAATTTTATATTTATAAACATTCCCTTTTCCTACGGATGGAATAAATCCTTCCCAAATACCTGAGGAATCCCAACGAACATTCAAATTAAATTCTCCATCAACCCAATGATTAAAATCACCAATTACGGAAACCTGTTTGGCGCTGGGAGCCCAAACCGCAAAATAAGTGCCTTTAACACCATTTACCGTAATGCTATGAGAACCAAATTTCTCATACAATCGATAATGCTTTCCGCTTTTAAATAAATCAATGTCGAAATCTGTAAAAAGGCTGTGTGTTATTACATTGGTCATAAATTATATGCTAAAACCATTAGGAATTAAAGCGCCTTTTTTAACCACAACAATGCCGTCTCTCACTACATATGTATCTGTTTCAATATCTTTTAGATGTTTCCCTCCATTAATTCTAACATCATTGCCAATACAGCAATTCTTATCTAAAATGGCATTTTTGATGAAACAGCGCTTGCCGATTCCCATAGAAACAATTTTTTCATCAACAATATGTTCAAGAGGCTGGTAAAAATCGGAACCCATCATATACGTATTGATAATGGTTGATTCGGTATCAATCCTTGAACGAACCCCAATCACAGAATGTTCAATTTTCCCTGCGTTTATGATGCATCCATCAGCAATTACCGTTCTGTCCATTGCGGTTCCTGAAATTTTTGTGGTAGGCAACATTCGGGCATGCGTATAAATTCTTTTTTGCGTGCTGTACAAATCAAATTTCGGAAAATCATCTGTCAATCCTAAATTGGCTTCAAAAAACGAGTCTATATTTCCAATGTCGG
Organism: Lutibacter sp.; assembly: GCA_030656195.1. Lineage (GTDB taxonomy): Bacteria > Bacteroidota > Bacteroidia > Flavobacteriales > Flavobacteriaceae > Lutibacter. Next base: position 4,955 of record JAUSOJ010000019.1, on the reverse strand, counting down.
TCCAATAGCCTTCATATTGAAAACTTACAATTTTATGTTTATCGATGGCCTGCGGAATAATTTCTTTGCCAAAATCATTTGTGTCAGGATTGGCCATCAATTCAACCAAAAGATCTCTGTTAAAAATATAAATCCCCATAGAAGCCAAATAATTACGGCCTTCTTTTTTCATATCATCACTTACTTCTGAAGTCCAATCATGTAACAAATCAGCGGCAGGTTTTTCAATAAAAGAAGTGATTTCATCTTGATCATTTGTTTTTAAAATACCAAATGAAGTTGCATCTTTTGCATTCACAGGAATGGTTGCAATAGAAATGGCCGCTTTCATTCTTACGTGTTTTTCAACCATTTCCTCAAAATCCATTTGATACAATTGATCACCCGACAAAATCAAGGCATAATCAAAATCGTGATTTAAAAAATGATGCATGCTTTGTCGCACTGCATCCGCTGTTCCCTGAAACCACGTGCTGTTTCCGGGTGTTTGTTCGGCAGCCAAAACATCAACAAATGCTGAGCTGAAAAAACTAAAATGATAGGTGTTTTTAATATGTCTGTTTAATGATGCCGAATTAAATTGCGTTAACACAAAAATACGTTTGATGTCCGAATTAATGCAATTTGAGATTGGAATATCCACCAACCTGTATTTACCCGCAATTGGCACGGCAGGTTTAGAACGTGTTTCTGTTAACGGGTGTAATCTGGATCCTTGTCCGCCACCTAAAATAATTGATAAAACTTTATTCCCAATCATAACTTACTGATTTAATAATTTATACAAATTGATATATGCCAATGCCGATGCATCCCAAGAATGGTTGATGCCCATTATTTTTTTCCTTATTTTCTGATATTTTTCTTGATTTTCAAACAACTTCTCACCTCTTTCAATCGCTTCGGTGATTGCTGAAACCGTAACTTCCTCATGGCAAATCCCAAATCCGCCCTTTTCTGAAATATCTGTAACAGTATCTTTTAAACCACCAATACTTCTCACAATTGGAATAGAGCCATAGCGCAAAGCGTACATTTGGTTCAATCCGCAAGGTTCAACCCTTGAAGGCATCAAAATAAAATCGGCTCCTGCGTAAACAATATGCGCCAATTTTTCATCATATCCAATAAAAGCATTGTAAGTTCCTTCAAAATCTTTTTTAAGCGCAATCAATTGTGCTTCAACAACATCATTACCCGAACCCAATAAAAATATGGATATATTTTCATTTTGAAGCGCTTTTTCAAAGGTTTCCGGAAATAAATCGGCTCCTTTTTCCCCCACCAATCGCCCAATAAATGCAAAAAGTGGCTTTTCAAAATCCAACTTATACTCACTGCAAAGCCATTTTTTATTGACTTCCCTTCCCTTTTCAACGGTATTTATACTGAAATTTTCCACCAAATAAGCATCCGTTTCCGGATTCCATACACCCCAATCAATCCCGTTCAAAATCCCTACACATTTTGCGCTTTCAGCACTTAACAAACCTTCCAAACCATTGGCTGCTTTCTTCAATTCTTCCATATAACTAGGAGAAACCGTGGTCACTTTCCAAGCGCATTTTATGGCTGACGCCAACGGATTGATGTTTCCAAACCAATCTATCAGCCCAACATTGGCAAAATTAAATTCAGGTATCAAACCCACTTTGCTGTGTGAAAACCAACCCTGATATTGCGCATTGTGAATGGTAAGCACAGTCGGAATATTTTTCAATGCCGCATAATCGCTGCATTGTGTCATCATAAACGGAATCAGTCCGGTATGATGATCGTGAATATGCACCGTTGTTGGCTTTTCATCCCAAGTCAACATCCAATTTAAAGCAGCAATCTGAAATGCCAAAAACCGATCGGTATCATCCATCGAATACACATAATCTTTAAACAGCAATTCAGGAACATCCACCAAATAAAGGTTAAAACCAATATTGCTGTGATTCCAAGTTTTTATTTCAAAGGGAAATTCTTGTTTCCCTAAATTTAATTTCGATTTAAAAATGACTGAAAATTCTTCACTTTGGGTGAATTTATTGTCATAAAAAGGCATAATTACTTCCGCAGTAAAACCCGCATCATTTTGGTATTTTGGCAACGCTCCCACCACATCGGCCAAACCGCCAACTTTTGCAACCGGATAACATTCTGCGCTCAAATGTGTTATTTTCATATATGCTTCTTTATTTTTTTATTCATTTAAAAATAACAATCAATATCTTCTAATTAAAAACGATTAAAATTTGGGCGTTCCCCGCCATCCGGCAGGTCGGGCTTTCCATTCCAATCTTTTTTACTTCGCCAAAAGGCGAATCAAAAAAGTATTTTCATTTCAATCCCTAACGCAAACAAAACCATAAAATAATTGCAATATTCAGCTATAAAAATGCTGGTAATCATTGAATTTATTCATAATTATGAAAAATGAAATTACAAAAAAATCTTTAATAAGTAAAGTTTTTAAAATATAAATTTTTAAAAAACAGCAGAAAAACAAAAGAGGAAAATTTTTCAATTTTCCTCTTAAAATTATGATGCTTCAAGCATTTTATTTTAGCTATTTAGCTTGTGCCGCTTGTTCTTTTTTGATCAAATTTAACGCAGATCCTTCTTTAAACCATTCAATCTGACTCTGATTGTAGGTGTGGTTCAATTGAATAACATCTTTGCTTCCATCAGCGTGAACAAGTTCCAAAGCCAGTGTTTTTCCCGGAGCAAATTTATCCAAATCCAAAAAGTTGAAAGTATCATCTTCCTGAATCAAATCGTAATCCGCTTCATTGGCAAAAGTCAACCCCAACATTCCCTGTTTTTTAAGGTTTGTTTCGTGAATCCGCGCAAAAGATTTCACAATAACCGCCGCAACACCCAAATGACGAGGTTCCATAGCAGCGTGTTCTCGTGACGAACCTTCACCGTAATTATGGTCGCCCACAACAATCGAATAAACGCCCGCTGCTTTGTAAGCTCTTCCGGTATCAGGCACAGCACCAAATTCTCCTGTCAATTGATTTTTAACTTTATTGGTCTCTTTGCCAAAAGCATTCACCGCGCCAATTAAACAGTTGTTTGAAATATTGTCTAAATGACCGCGAAAACGCAACCAAGGACCAGCCATAGAAATATGGTCTGTGGTACATTTTCCATAGGCTTTTATCAATAATTTAGCACCTTTTACGTTGGTTCCAATCGGTTGAAATGGTTCTAACAATTGCAATCTTTCAGATGTTGGACTCACCAAAACCTCAATTTTGCTTCCGTCTTCAAATGGCGCCACAAATCCGGCATCTTTTACGTCGAAACCATTTGGCGGCAATTCAAAACCTGTTGGCTCAGCAAATTTCACTTCCACACCATCTTCATTGATTAACGTATCGGTCATCGGATTAAAATCCAATCTTCCTGATATTGCAATGGCAGCCACCATTTCCGGTGAAGCCACAAAAGCGTGTGTATTCGGATTACCGTCAGCTCTTTTTGAAAAGTTCCTGTTGAAAGAGTGAATAATCGTATGTTTTTCTTGTTTTTCAGCACCTTCCCTCGCCCACTGGCCAATACATGGTCCGCAGGCATTGGTGAATATTTTAGCGTTCAAATCTTCAAAAATGGTTAACAAACCATCTCTTTCAGCCGTAAAACGCACCTGCTCTGATCCCGGATTGATCCCAAATTCAGCTTTTGAAACAATTTTATTGTCCACTGCCTGTTTTGCAACAGATGCCGCTCTTGATAAATCTTCATAAGATGAATTTGTGCAAGAACCGATTAATCCCCATTCTACTTTTAAAGGCCAATCATTTTTCAACGCTTTTTCAGTCATTTCACCAACTGGCGTGGCCAAATCTGGCGTAAACGGACCGTTTAAATGAGGTTTAAGTTCAGATAAATTAATTTCGATAACTTGATCGAAATAAAGTTCAGGATTTGCGTATACTTCATCATCGCCTGTTAAATAAGACGCTATTTTATTGGCTTCATCAGCCACTTCATTACGATCGGTTGCACGCAAATAACGTTCTATTGATGCATCATAACCAAAAGTTGAAGTTGTGGCGCCTATTTCAGCACCCATATTGCAAATGGTTCCTTTTCCTGTTGCAGACATTGCTTTTGCGCCTTCTCCAAAATATTCTACAATGGCTCCGGTACCTCCTTTTACGGTTAAAATACCCGCCACTTTTAAAATCACATCTTTAGGTGCAGTCCAACCCGACAGTTTTCCGGTTAACTTCACACCAATCAATTTTGGAAATTTTAATTCCCAAGCCATTCCTGCCATTACATCTACCGCATCGGCACCACCTACACCAATCGCAATCATTCCCAATCCGCCGGCATTTACGGTATGTGAATCTGTTCCAATCATCATTCCTCCCGGAAATGCATAATTTTCTAACACCACTTGATGAATAATTCCAGCACCCGGTTTCCAAAAACCAATGCCGTATTTGTTAGAAACAGAAGCCAAGAAATTAAATACTTCGCTGCTGTTGTTTAAGGCCGTTTGTAAATCTTTATCAGCACCAATTTTAGCCTGAATTAAGTGATCACAATGTACGGTTGTTGGCACAGCCACTTTTGTTTTTCCGGCTTGCATAAATTGCAGCAAGGCCATTTGTGCGGTTGCATCCTGGCAAGCAATTCTGTCGGGCGCAAAATCCACATAATCTTTTCCGCGAACAAAAGCCGTTTTCGCTTTACCGTCCCAAAGGTGGTTGTATAATATTTTTTCAGCTAAAGTTAAAGGTTTTCCAACTACAGTTTTAGCGGCATCAACACGCTCTGCCATTCTGCTGTAAACACCTTTAATCATTTCAATATCAAAAGCCATATCTATAATTTTAATTAAGTTATTTTAATTAAGCGAAGGTACGAAAAATGATTGCTTTAATTAACAAAATGGCAGTAACAAGCGCATTTTTATAGATATAAATATTTACAAACCCTATTTTTTT
>JAUSOJ010000009.1 GCA_030656195.1 Lutibacter sp. | reverse complement strand
TTTATAAAACCCAAATCCAATATGCTTCCCGTAATGGTCCATTGCTTTGAATAATGGTGCGTAAATCCCACATCTACCCCAAAACCAAGATTCCCGCCAAAAAGCAATTTGCTTTTCACATAAGAGGCGTCAATCTCATCGCCATCATGAAAAAATATGCCCGAGGTTTGCATTAAAAAATTCACATAGTCTAAATGTTGCCTATAGATATTTTGAGTTCCTTCCTCTGTATAAAATGAACCTGAATTTGATTTTGAATTTATGTTAAAAACGCCAGAGTATATTTTTGCGCGTGCGCCTAAATTCCATTTTTCATTCATTTTTTTTGACAAACCCGCATGAAGCACGCCTACCATTTCTGCTCGGGCTGCCAATTTTTTGATGGAATATCGTCTGTCAATCACCGTATTTCCTTCATAAAACAAATCGACCATATCACGCGGAATTTTTGCCAGAAAATCGACCTCCTCATAAAAGCCAAAACTTAAATATTCGTTGTTTGGCAATCTAAAACCACCGCTCAAAACTTCCAATTGCTGATTGAATGCGACGAACTCTGCAGTTCCGTATTTATTCACCGCGGCTCTAATTTTATCATTGATATCAATGCCATTATCGGCAAAAATATCATACGTTGAAAATCCGGTAAAACCGCCTTGCGCACTCACTTGTGAGAATAATGGCAACCCAATATGAAATTTATTTTCAACCTCAGCGCCCGGATTTAAAAGCAAGGTTTGGGGCAAACCGGCAAAATCATATAAAACCTGTTTATTTTGACCGAAACCTATTGCATACACAAGAAAAATAAATAAACTACATTTTCTCATATTTTGCGATAGTTAAAAAATAATTTGGCCGAAGATTTTAAATCAAATTTTGAAGTGTCACTAATTGAAATTACGCTTCCGTCAGTGCTTGGCGTAAGCAAAACAGTAAATCCAAAATATCTGGTATTGTATATAAAATGGATATCAGCTTTTGGAATTTCAATCATTGTAATTAATTCTGATGAATTTTCTGGAACATTTATAATGGGCTGTAAAACGTAAATTGCCGTGCCAAGCGAATCATAAAAAGTGATGCTGAGCTTAAAATTTCTGTTGAAAGTATTTTTAGTGATGACCGTAAATTCCACTTTTTCCAAATAAGGCTTCGTCTCATCCGTAATTGGCGGTTCAATAAAATCGCTGGTGACTATAATTTCTTGATTTAAATCATTCAAAAAATCGGGTGCGGTTAAGTTTAAATAAATTAAGGTTGAAATAAATGTGGTGTGAATATTGGCATCATCAAGTTGGTTAAAATCAACGTCTTTTGTGCAACCCATTATAGATAAAATGACCAATGCCGTTGCTGCAATTTTATTGATTTTTATTTTCTTCATCATTTGTTTTGTATGCTTACAAAAAGCGTTTTATTTCGATTAAATTGGTGACCGATTTAATGTTTTCTGAAACAGGTTGTGCGTTGAAATTGCAAAAAATAACATCAAATCCTGCATCTTTTGCACCCATAATATCAGCTTCCCAGTTGTCGCCAATCATAATTGATTCAGAGGAAACTGCTTTTGTGATTTCCAAGGCATATTCAAAAATAATGCGATTTGGTTTTTTTACGCCGGCATCTTCAGAAGTTATAATTTTATCAAAATACTTGGTTAAATTAGAATTATCTAACTTTTTATACTGAACTTCATTAAATCCGTTTGTAATGATATGCAGTTTGTAATTCACGTACAAATGCTCCAAAATTTCGTGGGCGCCTTCAAAAAGTTGGTTGTGGTGAGGTAAAAACGTGATGTAATCAACTGATAATTTCTCTAAAAGCTGGATATCAAAATTTTCGTTAATTTTTACAAAAGTATCTTTTAGCCTGCCCAATCGCATTTCTTCCTTGGTCACTTTTTCCTCCCGGTACAGTTTCCAATAATGTTCATTAATGCCTCTGTAATAATTCAAAAACTTTTGAAGATCGGTTTTAACCTGATGTTTTTTAAAAACGGTTTCAAAAGCGATGTCAGAATTGGTTTCAAAATCCCAAAGCGTATGGTCTAAATCGAAAAATATATGCTTAATTCGTTTCATCTGTGAACAATTTATTTTTTATTGGTACAGATGCAGGTCGCCATGAATCATTCTGCTGTGTATCAAAATTTGTTATGGCTCGTTTCATCTGTGAACATTTTATTTTTTATTGGTACAGATGCAGTCGCCATTAATCATTCTGCTGTGTATCAAAATTTGTTATGGCTCGTTTCATCT
>JAUSOJ010000001.1 GCA_030656195.1 Lutibacter sp. | reverse complement strand
TCACCGCTTTGAATCATAAAATCCTTAATGACCCTATGAAAAATAATGCCATTGTAATACTTTTTTCCTTTTTTTGCGCCAACAACATACGGATTTGTACCCATAGCCAAGGAAACAAAATTGGCCACTGTTACAGGCGTTTTTTCAAATTCGAGTTTTAACAAAATGTCCCCTTTGTTGGTTTCCATATTTGCGTATAAACCATCCCCCAAGTCGGCATATTTAGTTGGTTTACAAGAAATTACAAATAATGACAATGCGATTATTATGATTTTGGCTTTCATTTGAGTTATATTTTTTTTTATGGGCACACGATATTTTAAATTTGGTTAAAAGTTGCATCCACCTATGGTTTACAAACAGCTTTTTTTATTTATTTTAAATGTAAATATAATTTGTTTGTTTATACAATCACCAAATTTATTTTATAATTTAAACTGTATGCTACAAATAATTAAAATGCCCTTTTAAACATATTGCAGTTAAAAGGGCATTTTATTTGTTTATGTTTTGCAAATCAACAATGCAAAACGGGTAAATTATTATTTTTTAACTTCAAGCAATTCAACTTCAAAAATTAAAGTCGCAAATGGTTTAATTGGTCCGCCTTCACGTGGTGTTGCGCCATATGCCAAATCTTGAGGAATAAAAAATTTGTATTTTGAACCAACACTCATTAATTGAAGTCCTTCGGTCCATCCTTTAATAACTCTGTTTACTGGAAATTCTGCTGGCTCTTTTCTCTCAACCGAACTATCGAATACAGTACCATCAATTAAAGTTCCGTGATAATGAACTTTTACCGTTGAAGTTTCTGAAGGTTTTTCACCTTTTCCTTCTTTTAACACAATGTATTGCAAGCCGCTTGCAGTAACCTGAACGCCACTGGCTGTTTTATTTGCTTCTAAAAATTTAACACCTTCAGCCTTTACATCAGCAAATTCAGTTTCCATTTGTTTTTCCATTTCTTCTTGTTGTTTTTTCATAGCTTCTTCTTGCTTTTTTTGAAAAAACGCTCTTAAGATTGGTTCTGTATTTTCAACCGTAATTAGAATGTTTGTAGAATCCAATCCATTCATTACACCTTGAATAAATAGTTCTTTGCTAATTTCAGGGAAATTGGCCTTTAATTTACTTGAGATGTCTATTCCTAAGGCATAGCTCACCGTATCCACTTCTGTTTTTAATGATTTTTGAGAGGCTCCTTTATTGTTACAGGACACCATTGTTGAAATTAGGGTAATTACTGCTAAAATTTTAATTGCTTTCATTTTTTCTTATTGATTTTAATTAATTGAACTTTATATATTAATGGTTGATTTATTTCTATTTTATTGTCATCTCCAAGATATCCATACACTTTATGCGATGGAAAGAGAAAAGTTACCTCATCTCCGGCGCCCATCAGTTTTAATCCGTTTCTCAAGCCTTCAATGATTTCCTGTTTGTCAATGATATAGGTTTGTTCGCCTATTTCTTCGGCACTGTAAATTGGGGTATTATGAATATCATAGACTGCAAATGTATAAA
>JAUSOJ010000321.1 GCA_030656195.1 Lutibacter sp. | reverse complement strand
GCATCAGACCCAAATATTTGGGTACAGCACCCTAACAAAGACCGTTGGAAGAAAAATGCATTCAAAATTTTTTTTGATGGAGCCATGCAAAGTAAAGGAGCATTTAAAATCTTGGACAAATCTAACGGCAGTATCATTGGTTGCACTCGATTTTATGATTTTGAAGAACAAGAAAACAGCATTCTTATTGGATATACGTTTTATGCCAAGCATTGTTGGGGAAAAGGGTTTAATCATTCCGTTAAAATTTTAATGTTGAATTATATTTTTCAATTTGTTTCAAATGTTTATTTTCATATCGGAGCCACAAACTTTCGCTCTCAAATTGCAATTAACCGTTTGGGGGTTACAAAAATTGGTGAGCAAGAAGTAACTTATTTTGGGGAACAACCCAAGTTAAATTATGTGTACAAGTTGACAAAGGAAGCATGGCTTTCAAATAATGATTCCTTCAGATAATAGGTAAGAATAGAAGTTAGGAAACGCAGTAACTAAAAGGAGTTTTGCTACAATTACCAGTAATCTAGCTTTAAACTTAATTGATGATTAAATAAACAATACCGGCAATTATAAAAATGACTATAATGATTAAATATTGCCAAACATCAGTTAAATAAGGCGCATAGGTTTTCCAAAAGTCTTTAAAATAGTTCATCTTTAAAATTTGAATTTGCAAGTTGGTTAAATTTAGATGACATTCAAATAAAATAAGGGTTATTTTTTTCTGAAGAAATTCTATAATTGCTGATAAAAGATTGCGATGCATCTAAATTTTCACCAGAACTTTAATTTTAGTAAATTAGGAGTTTAAACAAATCAACAATACAACGAATAAACAAATCATCATGTCAAACGTTAAAGTTACCATACATTCAAAACTTCCGACTGTTAAAACCAGTATTTTTAGCATCATGAGCGGTTTGGCGGCTGAAGAAAATGCGCTGAACTTATCACAGGGTTTTCCAAATTTTGAAAGTGATTTAAAGTTGATTGACTTGGTGAATAAAGCGATGGTGAACGGTAAAAATCAGTATGCGCCGATGCCGGGAATTTTAAGTTTGCGTGAAGCCATTGCAGAAAAAATGTTTCATTTATATGGAATTTCTTACAATCCGGAAACGGAAATTACCATTACGGCAGGCGCAACCCAAGCAATTTTTACAGCCATTGCCGCCACAGTCCATAAAGATGATGAAGTGATTATTTTTAAACCCGCTTACGACTGTTACGAGCCAACCATCGAACTTTTTGGCGGAAAATCAATTTCGGTGCAATTAAATCCGGAAGATTTTACCATCGACTGGCAAAAAGTAAAAGGACTGATTACCGATAAAACCAAAATGATTATTATCAATTCTCCTCACAATCCATCAGGAAGAATTTTATCAAACAATGATATGCTGCAATTGGAAGCGTTGTTGAAAAACACCAACATTTTATTGCTGAGCGATGAGGTTTATGAGCATATTATTTTTGATGGAGAAAAACACCAATCGGCGGCGTTGTTTCCTGCTTTGGCTGAAAGGGCTTTTATTGTGGCTTCCTTCGGAAAAACATTTCACAATACAGGCTGGAAAGTGGGTTATTGCATTGCTCCGGCGCAACTGACCGAAGAATTTAGAAAAGTGCATCAGTTTAATGTCTTCAGCGTAAACCATCCTGTGCAGATTGCGTTGGCGGAATATTTAAAAAACCCAAAAAATTATCTGGAATTGGGCAGTTTTTATCAGCAAAAAAGAGATTTATTTTTAAGTCTGCTGAAAGATTCCCGTTTCGATTTTATTCCTTCAAAAGGAACGTATTTCCAATTGTTGAATTTTTCGAAAATAACCAAAGAAAGCGATGTTGATTTTGCCATTAAATTGACCAAGGAACAGAAAATTGCTTCCATCCCAATTTCGGTATTCAATGAAGCCGGTTTAGACACCAAAGTATTGCGTTTTTGCTTTGCAAAAACAGATGAAACCTTAAAAAAAGCAGCAGAAATATTATGCAAAATTTAAAAATAGCGATGTTACAAGCCGACTTGGTTTGGCAAAATGCGGAACAAAATCGAAAAAATTTTTCAGAAAAGATAAATCAAATTAAGGAACAAGTTGATCTTGTTATTTTACCCGAAATGTTTACCACAGGATTCAGCATGCAGCCTCAAAATATTGCGGATACCATGCACGGAGAAACGATTGCCTGGATGCGTAAAATAGCTGCCGAAAAAAATGCTGCCGTTGCCGGAAGCGTGATTATTTTTGCGAATTCAAAATTTTATAACCGATTTTTATTTATCCATCCTTCAGGAGAAATTAATTTTTACGACAAGCGGCATTTATTCACCTTGGCCGGCGAAGATAAAGTGTATAAAAGCGGCAAAGGAAAACTTATTGTGAATTATAAAGGCTGGAAAATTTGTCCGCTCATTTGTTACGATTTGCGTTTCCCTGTTTGGGCAAGAAATGTGGAAGATTATGACTTATTAATTTATGTAGCCAATTGGCCAAAAATAAGAATTTCGGCTTGGGACACTTTGTTAAAAGCGAGAGCGATTGAAAACATGTGTTACACCATTGGCGTAAACCGCGTGGGTGTTGATGCCAATAATTATGAATACAGCGGACATTCGGCGGTGTTCGACAGTTTGGGTGCACAAGTAGCCGAAACGAAGGAAAACACAGAAGAAACAGTTCTTTTTACTTTGGATAAAAATCACATTTCCGAAATAAGAAACAAACTGGGTTTTTTAAACGACAGAGATTCTTTTGAAATTGAATGGCAATAAATTTCTTTACCCTGAATTCATTTCAGGGTCTCATGTTATTCATGTTATTCAGGGTCTCAACTTATATGGTGAGATGCTGAAATCGCAGATTAATGAACACCATTAAAAACAATTAAAAAAGAGAACAGTGAATAAACAAGCCTGCCTGCCGAAGAGGCAGGTTCAGCATGACGTTATTAATTTAGGATATTGGATTCAACCATTTAAAAGGATATTTTGTGTTTGGAACCACAATTCTTTCCGTAATGCGATACATCCGTTCGGGTAATTTCAACAGATATTCCCTCGCTTTTTCAGCTTCATCCGTCAATCCGGTAATTTTATCGATATCCCAAACAGCATTTAACTTTTTAATGATATCCACATAATCGAAACCTGTATAAACGCCTGCACGTTGTGCTACAGTTGAAAATTGACCGAAAAGCGTTCCTTTTTCTTCATTAGAATGTCTTAAATGATAAGCGGGCATCACAATTTTGTGTTTCATCATATATTGAAAAGCCAGCATCATTTCACTTGGGTCGTATTTAAAAATTTGTTTCACAAATTCAGTATAAGCCAAATGGTGACGCATTTCATCGCCGGCGATTATTTTAGACATTTTTGCCAATAGGGTATGTCCGTTTTTACGCGCAATTTTCGCTACATTGTTATGGGAAATGTAAGTGGCCAATTCCTGGAAACTGGTATAAACAAAGTTTTTGTAGGGATCGCGTCCTGTGCCAATATCCATTCCGTCGGCGATTAAATGTTGGGTGGTAATTTCAACTTCGCGCATATTTACCCTGCCCGACATATAGATGTATTTGTTCAAAACATCGCCGTGTCTGTTTTCTTCGCTCGTCCAGGCGCGTATCCATTTTGCCCAGCCGTTATCGCCGCCATTGTTGCTGGTTTGTGAAATTCCTTCAATATCTAGCAGCCAGGATTCGTAGGTTGGCAACGCTTCTTCTGTAATGGTGTCTCCCACCAAAACCGTCCAAAAATCATCATCCAATTCTTTAGAAAGCTCTCTGATTTCTTTAATTTCTTCAATAAATTTATCGCTTTGGGAATTTGGAAGAAAGTCTGTTGGTTGCCAAATTTTTTCTGGTTTAATCAAAAACTTTTCAACAAAGGTGTCGATGTTTTTTTCCAGGGTCAGCATCACTTCTAACCTGATATTTTGTAATGACATAATTTTTAATTTAGTAGTAGTTCGCTAAATTACGGCATTTTTAACAGTATTTTCAACCTTTTCAAAAAGTTTAACAAATTCTAGGGAATCCGCTTTTATGGGTTCGTGTAGTTCAAAAGTAATATTTACGCCAACTTCTAAGGGAAACATCCCATATTTGTTGAGTTTCCAGCAATTGTTAATAGTCATTGGAATTACGTAGGCAGAAGGAGCATATTTGGTAAGCATTTTAAGTCCGTTTTCAGAAAAACGTTTGGGAACGCCATCTTTACTTCTGGTTCCTTCCGGAAAAATTACGGCTGAATATTTGTTTTTTTCAATATATTGCCCAAATTCTTTAAGCGCGCTTAAAGCCTGTTTGGCATCTTTTCTGTCGATTAATACGGAGCCACCGTGCCTTAAATTGTAAGAAACGCTCGGAATTCCTTTCCCCAGTTCCACTTTTGAGACAAATTTAGGATGGTATTTTCTTAAAAACCATGAAATGGGAGAAATATCATTCATGCTTTGGTGGTTTGAAACAATAATTAAAGGAACGTTTTTTGGAATTGGGTGTTTGCTGATAAATTTTATGCGCGTCCCTAAAATATAAAGTAGGTAGGTAAAAGTGCCGTTCATAATATCTACCGCAATTTTATGGCCTCGGTATTTCCCAAAGTTGTAACCAAGCCATTGCATTGCGTGAAAAATAAGCAAGCCGCTCAAGTAAAAAAAGTAGAAAACAACAGAAAGAATGTAGGCTAAAATTTTTTTCATCTGTTTATCTTTTATTTTTTATTGGTACAGATGCAGTCGCTATTAATCATTCTGCTGTGTATCAAAATTTGTTATGGCTCGTTTCATCTGTTTAACTTTTTTTTAGCGGTAACAGCATCTGACTGCCGGCCTGCTTGCCGCAGGCAAGTTCGCTATTAATCATCCTTTTGTGTATAAAAATTTGTTAAGCTCGTTTCATAATCTAAAAAAATCCGAAGCCAATTGGCTTCGGATACAAACTTTATAAGTTAGCAAACCACAAATCCCAAGGAATTACTGCTAGAATAAGGATTAAGGCAATTGTATAATAAATGGCGAGGGTCTTAAATTTTGCGGCATCAGCTGTTTTCTTTTTGTGTTTTGAAAATCCGATGGTGATTAACGCAATGGCAATAAGAATCAACAATGGATGCTCAATCAAAGGTTTTCTGAGTTCGCTGTTTTTCATCACTTCACCCATGCCAACAATTCGCATGGTTTCATAATAAAGAGAAGTATAATAGGCGATAAATCCAATTATCAATTGAATGTGAGCGGTGATTAAGGCAAATAGCGAAATACGTAAATCTTTTGCTTTAAAATCTTTTTTTGAAGTCAATCCAATAATGGCATTAACAACAGCCATTATTAAAATTAGCAATACTAAGTAAGCCCAATAAGAATGAATCATTTTAGTCATAGTAAATATGTTTTTTAGTTTGAAGCAAAAATAGGAAAATTAAATTAATTTAATTATTCAAAAAAAGGAATCTGTGTGAACCACTAATTGATACGTTACTAAACGCTAATTTGTAGACGATTGAGTAATTTAATGATTAAAAAAACATGGAAAATAGAAGTTAATAATTTCATATTGAGATTTTTTTAAATCGATAACTTCGAAAACGTTTTAGTTCGGTTTAATCAAAGTGCTGTTACTTAGCAGAAAATACATCAGCCTTGAACAGCTATTTTTGAAAAAAAACTCATAAAATGGCATAATTACTAACCGAGACAGTATTTTTTTTAATTTTACAAAATACTGATAATTATCACTTTAGTCTTAAAAAAAGATTAAATTAACTTTTTATGCTTTTTTTTGTCAGATTTTTACAACAATTAGAAAAAAATTGTATTTTGCGCAAACATTAACCAATATTATAAAGGATATTATGAAAAAACTACTAAGTATCATTTTTGTACTTTTTATGGGCTCAGTTATGTTTGCCCAAACTTCAATTACAGGTACTGTAAAAGAAGCAAAAACTGGTGAACCCATTCCGGGTGCCAATGTTAAAGTCTCTGGTAAATCTATTGGAACTACCACTGATTTTGATGGAAATTTTTCATTTAAAGTGGCCCAAAATCCACCTTTTACTTTAGAAATTTCGCTTATTGGATATGCATCAACAAAAGTTGAAATTACCCAAAGCGAGCAAAGAGTTAGCGTGATGCTTGATGAATCAGCTACAGCTTTAGATGAAGTTGTGGTATCAGCTTCAAGAACGCCTGAACGTGTTTTAGAATCTCCGGTTACCATTGAAAGAATGGATGTAAGAGAAATTAAAAACACTTCTTCGCCAACTTTTTATGACGGACTTGAAAACTTAAAAGGTGTGGATGTAAACACCAACAGTTTAACATTTAAATCAATCAACACCCGTGGTTTTGCCACTTTCGCCAATACACGTTTTATGCAATTGGTTGATGGTATGGACAATTCATCTCCTGCCTTAAACTTTAATTTGGGGAATTTATTGGGAATGTCTGAACTTGATGTAAGCACTGTAGAGTTGCTTCCGGGAGCATCTTCCGCTTTGTATGGAGCCAACGCTTTTAACGGTATTTTGTTTATGACAAGTAAAAGTCCGTTTGATTCTCCAGGCGTTAGTGTTTACGGAAAAACAGGAATCACTTCCCAAAAAGCTGCTGGCGACAATCAGTTTGCCGATGTTGGAATAAGAATGGCTTATAAATTTAGCAACAAGTTTGCCGCAAAAGCATCGTTTTCCTACATGAAAGGAACAGAATGGTATGCTACAGATTATGCAGATTATGAAAATCCTGGTTTAACCAGATCCAATCCAAATTATGATGGATTAAACGTATATGGGGATGAGGTTTCAATTAATATGGATGCAACTTTCGGAACTCCGGCAGGTACAATTGGTACCGTATCAAGAACTGGTTATAATGAGGTTGATTTAATGGATGGTTATAAAGCAGAAAGCGCTAAAGCCGATTTTGCTTTGCATTTCCGACCGTTTGCCAATGATTTGGAAATTATTTTAAATTCTAAAGTTGGAAGTGGAAACACCATTTACCAAGGAGCCAACAGGTATAACATCAATAATTTCTTTATGCAACAACATAAATTGGAAATTAAAGGCAATAACTTTTTTGTAAGAGGATATATAACCGATGAAGATGCAGGAGATTCTTACGACAGCCGTTTTGCCGCTATCAATATTAACCGAGATGCAAAAGCAGACAAGAATTGGTTTACTGACTACTTTTTAGCAATGTCAGGAGCCTTACGTAACCCGGCATTTGGAGGTGTTTTCTTACCAATTGCTCCGGCACCTGGAAATCATGATGCTGCAAGAGCCTTTGCTGATGGAAATTTTTTAAACAATGCTAACTTAAATCCTTTCCAATTGGGAGCTTTAAATGCGGGAATTGCGCCAGCATTAGGGTTGCCTTCTTGGAACAGAACAGATGATGCGAGATACATTCCTGGTTCAGAAGGTTTTAAAAATGCTTTTGATAAAGTAACTTCTGATCCAAATTTAGCTACTGGTGCGAAATTTCAGGATCAATCAAAAATTTATCATACAGATGCAAATTATAATTTTGGAAATGCAATTGATTTTGCCGACATCCAGGTTGGTGGTTCATGGAGACAATATTCTTTGAATTCATCCGGAACAATTTTTACAGATTATGACGGCCCAATCAATTATGAAGAATATGGCGCTTATATGCAATTGCAAAAGAAATTTGTGGATGACCGTTTGAAATTTACGGGATCTTTACGTTATGATAAAGCCCAAAACTTTGATGGTAATGTTTCTCCAAGAGTTTCGCTTTCTTACTCATTGGGACAAGGAAAAACGCGTAATTTAAGGGCTTCATTTCAAACAGGTTTCAGAAATCCAACCACCCAAGACCAATACATTGGTTTAGATGCCGGTCGCGCTATTTTAGTGGGTTCTGCACCAGACAATTTAGATCGATATACCACAAATCCATTGTCAGTGAGTACTGTTGGAAGAATGTTTAATGGAGGCGCAGCTACAGTTGAATTGGTGGGTAGAGCCGCTTATGAAAATTCATTTTCTTTATCATCGGTAATGGCAGGCGCTCCAGCCAAATCTAACTTCAGCCTTGTAAAACCTGAAAAGGTAACAGCATACGAAGTAGGTTATAGAGCAGGTTTTGGAAGATTGTCTTTAGATATGAGTGCATACTACAACCAATATGAAGACTTTATTGGTAACAAAACAGTTTTAGTGCCTTACTATGGAAAAGCTGATTTTTCTGACTTTAATCCTTCAACAATGCCCGCACCACCAGCTGCAATCGCATTAAGTCAAGGAGATTACAAACCATTTCAGGTTTATACAAATTCACCAGCCGACATTTCATCTTATGGCGCAACTGTTGGTGTAGACACCAAAGTAATGGGCAATTATAGTTTTGGCGTGAATTACACGTATGCAAAATTTGAATTTGACCAAGCTACAGATCCTGATTATGAAGCCGGATTTAATACACCTGAACATAAAGTTAAAGTTTCTTTTGGAAACACAGATGTTATTGAGAACCTAGGTTTTAATGTTAATGTAAGATGGAATGATGAGTATTTCTGGGAATCAACTTTTGTGAATGCTATGGTTGATGCACGCACCGTTGTTGATGCTCAAGTTAATTATACCGTTCATAAATGGAAATCGGTATTTAAAGTAGGTGGCGCAAATATTGGAGGAAAAGAATATTACAGCGCGCCGGGCGTTGGAAAAATAGGCTCACAATATTTTGTGTCTTGGACCATTAATCCATAAAAATCAAAATAGTTTATAGAATTAAACGCCCTAAATTTTTAGGGCGTTTTTTTTATAATTAAACACGTATTTTTTTTTCAAAATAAAATCAAAAAACTATCTTTGCACCTTGAAAATTAAGGCGAAGCCCAAAAGAGTAAATATCTAAAAAATAAATAGTTAAAGTAATGGCAAAAGTTACAGGTAGAGTTGCGCAAATTATTGGACCGGTTATAGACGTTGAATTTGAAACTGGCGTTGAGCTTCCAAGAATATACGATTCTTTGGAAATCACCAGAAAAGATGGTTCATTGTTGGTATTGGAAGTACAATCTCATATTGGTGAAGATACCGTTAGAACCATTTCTATGGATTCAACCGACGGATTAAGTAGAGGAACTGAAGTTGTTGCCACAGGTAAAGCAATTCAAATGCCTGTTGGAAAAGATATTTACGGACGTTTATTTAACGTTATTGGTGATGCCATTGACGGATTGGGGAATTTGCCTAAAGAAGGCGAAAACGGATTGCCAATTCACCGTCAAGCACCAAAATTTGAAGATTTATCTACTTCAACAGAAGTTTTATATACAGGAATTAAAGTAATCGATTTAATTGAGCCTTATGCAAAAGGCGGAAAAATTGGATTATTTGGCGGTGCTGGTGTAGGTAAAACAGTATTGCTGATGGAATTGATTAACAATATTGCAAAAGGTCACGGTGGATTGTCGGTATTTGCTGGCGTAGGTGAAAGAACACGTGAAGGAAACGACCTTTTAAGAGAAATGCTTGAATCGGGTATTATAAAATATGGAGATGCTTTTATGCACTCTTTGGAAGAAGGCGGATGGGATTTGTCTAAAGTGGACAAAGCAGGATTGAGAGAATCAAAAGCGACTTTTGTTTTCGGACAAATGAATGAACCTCCAGGAGCACGTGCGCGTGTGGCCTTATCGGGATTGACCATTGCAGAATATTTCCGTGATGGCGCAGGTGCAGGTGAAGGACAAGGAAAAGACGTATTATTTTTCGTAGACAATATTTTCCGTTTTACACAGGCGGGTTCAGAAGTATCAGCTTTGTTAGGTCGTATGCCTTCAGCAGTAGGTTATCAACCAACTTTGGCAACAGAAATGGGTGCCATGCAAGAGCGTATCACTTCAACAAAAAACGGTTCAATTACTTCAGTTCAGGCAGTTTATGTGCCAGCGGATGATTTAACGGATCCAGCTCCGGCAACAACTTTTGCGCATTTGGATGCCACTACGGTATTGTCGCGTAAAATTGCGGAATTGGGTATTTATCCAGCTGTGGATCCATTGGATTCCACTTCAAGAATTTTAACAGCCGACATTTTAGGTCACGAACATTACGATTGCGCACAACGCGTAAAAGAATTGTTGCAACGTTATAAAGAATTGCAAGATATTATCGCCATTTTAGGGATGGAAGAATTATCTGAAGAAGATAAATTAGTGGTTTACAGAGCGAGAAGAGCACAACGTTTCTTATCGCAGCCATTCCACGTTGCCGAGCAATTTACAGGAATCCCTGGTGTTTTGGTTGATATTAAAGATACCATTAAAGGATTTAATATGATTATGGACGGGGAACTTGATAAATATCCTGAGGCGGCTTTTAACCTAAGAGGATCCATTCAAGAAGCTATTGACGCAGGAGAAAAAATGTTAGCGGAAGCTTAAAAGATGTTATAAGTTATAAGTTATAACTTGAATTCACCCACAACAAAAAAAATATGATTTTAGAAATAGTAACACCGGAAGCCACCATATTACGAACACAAGTAGATGTTGTGTCGTTGCCAGGAAGTGACGGCAAATTTCAGCTGTTAAATCATCACGCGCCAATAGTTTCATTACTTATTGAAGGCGAGGTAAAATTTAAAGGCACAAACATCACGATCGAGGAACAATTTGAAAGTAAATTCACAAATATCAAAGGCGAATATTCGTTGCAAATTAAAAGCGGCACCATTGAAATGAAGGAAAATTACGTGATTGTGTTGGCAGATTAAACAGCAAACAAAATAATTTTTAAAAAGTCCCGGTTGCGTAAACCGGGACTTTTTTTATGCAAAAAAAATGATTTTAAGTTTTGATAAATGATTAGTTTTAAAGAACTTTAGCTCAAATATTTAATTAACCAAAACTCGTATGAAATTTTATAAATTACTCCTCTTATTATTACTCAGCACCAATTTTATTCACGCACAAACAAGAACTACTGAAAGCAATCTAACGCCATCACCCAATTATCGATTGGCAGCCAAATATTCGCCAGATAATTTGGCCAAATTGGTTCATTCAACAACAGTTGCGCCGCATTGGCTTAAAAACGGAAATCGTTTTTGGTATCAGTACAAAACAACTTCCGGTGCCAATTATTATTTGGTTGATGCCGACCAAAGAACCAAAACCAAGTTATTTGACAATGCTAAAATGGCAAAATGGTTAACGGAAATCACCAAAGACCCATACGATGCACAACATTTGCCGAAATTCGATTTTAAATTTGTTAAAAACGAAACCGCCATTCGTTTCAGAGTCACTTCAACAGAAGAAGTGATCGCTGTTGAAGATGATGTAAAAACCGACAAGAAAAAAGTTGATACCGAAAAGGATTCTACAACAGTAAAAACTGATAAAAAAAAGAAACCTAAAATGGAGAAAAAAGTGTATCACCTTGAGTATAAATTGGGTGATGACAAACTGACCATTATCGACAATAAAAAGGAAGATGAAAAGTTAAAACGCTGGCCAAATATTGCTCCAGACAGTTCTATTGTATTGTTTTCAAAGAACTATAATGTTTATTGGATGGACAAAGCAAACTTTTTAAAAGCAGTTAAAAATGAAAAAGACTCTACCATTGTTGAAAATAAATGGACAACCGATGGTGTTGAAAATTATGGTTATGGTGGCGGAAGCAGAGATGAAAATAACGAAACAAAAGAAGAAAAAAAGGACGAAAGAAAAGGAATATGGGGAACTTGGTCACACGATTCCAAAAATTTCATTTTCCAAAAATCTGATGACAGAGCACTCAAAGATTTATGGGTAATCAATTCGGTTGCCAAAAATAGACCCACGTTAGAAACCTATAAATACCATATGCCGGGTGAAAAGGAGTTTTCCAAAAATGAATTGTTGATTTTTAACATTCCTTCAAAAAACATTGTTAAAGTTAAATTAGATACCGTAAAACAACAAAGTATATCGGTTTACAGAGCCCCGGAAAAAAAATCAAATGCCGATGATGAGTTTAAACCTTCAATATTGCTTTCGAAAAAAGGAAAAATCTATTTTAACACCATCAGCAGAGATCGTAAAAAACTGGACATTTGTGTAGCTGATATTGCAACTGGTGAAGTGACTGTTTTAATTGAAGAAAGATTTAACACGTATATTGAATCAAAACCTTTGGTGTTGTTTAACAATGAACAGGAAATGTTGCATTGGTCGGAACGTGATGGCTGGGCGCATTTTTATTTGTATGATGTAAAAGGAAATTTGAAACAGCAGGTGACCAAAGGCTCATTTCACGTTGATGATTTTGAAAATATCAATGAAAAAGAGCGCGTGATTTACTTTACGGCAAATGGCGTTGACACCAACCAAGATCCTTATTACGCAAATTTATATCGAATTAATTTGAATGGCAGCGGATTGAAAAATATAAATCCGGGCGACTTCAATACAGAAATTAGCATGGCCGATTCCAATGCTTATTTTGTGAGCAATTATTCCAGGGTAAATACGGTTCCAAAATCGGAATTAAGAAACAATACAGGAAGTGTGATTATGCCGCTTGAAGAAGCTGATTTGTCGCAATTGTTTGCAACGGGCTATAAGTTTCCGGAACCTTTTAAAATGAAGGCCAATGATGGAATTACAGATCTTTATGGCGTGATGTACAAACCTTACGATTTTGATTCCACAAAAGTATATCCGTTGATAGAATATGTGTATCCTGGCCCGCAAACGGAAGCGGTAGACAAATCTTTTTCCATCAGAATGAACAGAACCGATCGAATTGCACAGGTTGGATTTGTAGTGATTACCTTGGGAAATAGAGGTGGACATCCAGATCGTTCTAAATGGTATCATAATTATGGCTATGGAAACCTGAGAGATTATGGTTTGGCTGATAAAAAATATGTTGCGGAACAAATGGCCGACAAATATCCGTTTATTGATATTGACAAAGTGGGAATATTCGGTCATTCAGGTGGCGGATTTATGTCAACTGCAGCCATGCTGGTTTATCCCGATTTCTTTAAGGCCGCAGTATCATCCGCAGGAAATCACGACAATTCTATGTATAACAGCTGGTGGAGCGAAACGCATCACGGCGTGAAAGAAGAAATGGAAGACGACGGAAAAATTTCTTATAAATATGACATCGATAAAAATCAATCCTTGGCCGCAAATTTAAAAGGAAAATTGATGCTGATTACGGGAGATGTTGACAATAACGTGCATCCTGGAGCCACCATCAGAATGGCAGATGCCTTAATAAAAGCAAACAAACGTTTCGACTTTATGTTATTGCCCGGACAGCGCCACGCTTTTGGAGATATGACAGAATATTCATTTTGGTTAACCGCCGATCATTTCAGCAAACATTTATTGGGTGTTGAAGCATCCAATGTTGATATGTTGGAAATGAACAGAGACAAAGCGAAAAGCAAATCGTTGTAAGTTTTAGAAAAAATTGAGCACATAAAAAAAGCGCCAATCAAGATTCTTGATTGGCGCTTTTTGCTTATTAAGAGTTTTTTACGAGAACAGTTTTACAACGTCGTTTCCGTTTGCCAGTATAAGCAGTGCAATTAACAATAGAAATCCGGTAATTTGGGCATATTCTAAAAATTTGTCGCTTGGTTTTCTGCCGGTAATCATTTCATACAACGTAAACATCACGTGGCCGCCATCCAATGCTGGTATTGGCAATAAATTCATAAAGGCCAACATAATTGATAGGAATGCGGTAATGCTCCAAAAAGCTTGCCAGCTCCAAGTGGCCGGGAAAATATTGCCGATGGCAATAAAACCGCCAATGCTTGTAGCGCCTTTTTTAGTGAAAACATATTTAAATTGTGTGATGTAATCTTTTAATGTCCAAATGGCCAAAGAGTTTCCTTTTGGAATACTTTCTAAGAACGAATAATTTTTATGCTGAAAGTTGACGGCATTTAATTGATTTGGCGCAACACCAATTTTCTTGTCTTCTCCAGGTTGAAGGCTGATATTTTGAGGCTCACCATTTCTTTCAACTTTGATGTTGATCTTATCTGTTGAGCTCACAACCAATTTCGTAAATTCATGCCAATAGGCAACTGGCGTATTATTAACACCTACAATTTTGTCATTTTTCAATAATCCTGCTTTTTCGGCAATAGAGCCGGCAATAACAGTATCAATTACAGGCGGAATTCGAACGGCAAAAGGCTCCATAATTCCTTTTTCCCACATAACTTCTCCAATATTTTCTGGTATGGCCAAGGTTTCTGTTGTGCCGTCTTCATGCAATACCTCAAGGGAAGTAATACCCCTTAAAAATAAATGTTTGTTAACGTCGGTTACATCCAACGGTTCAACACCATTAAATTTCAGAATTTTATCTCCATCCTTAAAACCATATTCTTTAAAAACTTCATGAACTGCAAATCCTTCTTTTACGTCGGTTGGTTTTATAAAATCAACGCCCCAAACAAAAACAATCATAATGTAAATTAAGATCCCCAAGATAAAATTCACCGTTACGCCGCCCAACATAATAATTAATCGCTGCCAAGCCGGTTTCGATCTAAATTCCCAAGGTTGCGCAGGTTGTTTCATTTGTTCGGTATCCATGCTTTCGTCAATCATACCTGAAATTTTAACGTAACCTCCTAACGGAATCCATCCAATACCGTAAACCGTATCGCCAAATTTCTTTTTAAACAATGAAAATTTATAATCAAAAAATAAGTAGAATTTTTCAACGCGGGTTTTAAATATTTTTGCAGGGATAAAATGTCCCAACTCATGCAATACAATTAAAAAAGATAAACTTAAAATAAACTGTAAAGCTTTAATCAATATGTCCATATCTGTTTCTTCAAATTACTAAAATCGCACAAATGTACGGTTTTAAATACATTTGTAAAAATTGAAAAATTATGTTATTGGAGGTTTTAACAAAGATTTAAAAGAGTCGGCCCTTATTAATGGCAATTGTATTAAATTTGTGGTTTAATCTTCAAAAAAATGAATCTAAAATTTTTCCAAAAATCTGTTCCTACACTTATTATTATGGCTGTTTTTTCAGTTGGGATGGTTTATGCCATTTACTCGCTTTTAACGCCTGAAAAAAAATTGCCCGTTTTTAATCCTGCGGATGTAAATCCGAAATTGGTTGATGAAAGCGTGGTTCATATCAGAAGAAACCACAAGGTTGCCGATTTTAATTTGATCAACCAAAACGGGGAAATTGTGACACATGAAGATTATAAAGACAAAATATATGTGGCCGATTTTTTCTTTACGCGCTGCATGACCATATGCCCGGTGATGACCAACAATATGGGGAAACTGCAGGAAGTTTTTAAAAATGATGATGATGTTAAATTCTTGTCGCTTTCTGTAACGCCCGAAATGGACAGCATCCCAGTTTTAAAAGAATATGCCGTTAATAAAGGCGTGATTGATGCCAAATGGAATATCACCACAGGCGACAAAAAACACATATATGAGCTGGCACGAAAAAGCTATTTTGCTGTTTTAGATGAAGGCGACGGAGGATTGCAGGATTTTATCCATACCGAAAATTTTATATTGGTCGATAAAAAACGCCAGATTCGCGGTTTTTATGACGGCACAGACAGCAAGGACATTGAACGATTAATTCTGGATATTAAAATATTACAGAATGAATCTAAATAAGTGACAATTATCATTGTTTAGAATCATTCTAATTTAGTATATTTGCCTATTATTTATAATTATTCTTAATAATGGGAGATACTATAGCAAGTTTACTGATTGGTGAAATAGGAATTATTCAAGATTTTTGCCTAGATGCTATTCCATTAAATCTATTGGAAATGGGCTGTTTACCTGGAAAAGAAGTTAGATTGTTACAGATTGCTCCTTTAAAAGATCCTTTATACATCAAAGTAAACGGAAGTCATTTAGCCATAAGAATAGAAACGGCCAAACAAATTAACATTACCAAGCTGCGCTAATGAAAAGCAAGTCGCTTTTAAATATAGCCTTGGTTGGAAACCCCAATACAGGTAAAACTTCTTTATTCAACCAACTTACAGGTTTAAATCAGAAAGTTGGAAATTACCCAGGAATCACCGTTGATAAAAAGCAGGGGAAATGCAAAATTTCTGAACATTTAACAGCTGAAATCACCGACTTACCAGGAACCTACAGCATAAATCCGACCACTTTAGATGAAACCATTGTGCTGGAAACCTTGCTTAATGAAAGCAATGATTCATATCCCGATTTGGTTATTGTGGTTGCTGAAGTTGAAAACCTCAAACGAAACCTGTTTTTATTTTCTCAAATAAAAGATTTACAATTTCCTTCTTTATTGGTCATCAATATGTCGGATCAAATGATTCGAAAAGGAATTACCATTGATATTGAGGCATTAAAAAAAGAATTAAAATCGGAAATAATTTTAATCAGCGCCAGAAAAAATTTAGGGATTGATGCCTTAAAAAGAGAAATTGAAAATTATGAAAACTGGAATACGGAGCCCATTGCCAATATTTCAGACAAAATCGACACCGATTTTTTTGAGACTATAAAAACTACTTTTCCCGAATTTTCTTTATATAAATCGTGGCTGTTGATTACCCAGCAAAAAAATTGCGCTTTTTTATCAAACGAACTATATCAAAAAATTACGGCGTTTAATCCTGATAGTGAAAAAGTAAAAAAATATCAGCATAAAGAAACCATCTACAGGTATCAGATCATCAATGAAATTCTAAAGAAAACATATTCAGTCGACAAGAATGAAGCGACAGATTTGCGTTCAAGACTTGATAAAATTTTAACCCATAAAATTTATGGGTATATCATATTTTTTGGGGTATTGATGCTCATTTTTCAATCTATTTTTGAATGGGCCAGTTTGCCGATGGACTTAATTGACAGCCTATTTGCAAATTTAAGCGAACTTGCCAAAACCAACTTGCCAAAAGGAACATTCACCAATTTAATTGCCGAAGGGGTCATTCCGGGCATCGGCGGCATCGTTATATTTATTCCACAAATCGCCATTTTATTTTTGTTTATCGCAACCCTGGAAGAAACAGGTTATATGAGCAGGGTGGTGTTTTTGATGGATAAAATTATGCGAAAGTTTGGGATGAGCGGCAAAAGCATTATTCCGTTAATTTCAGGAACAGCCTGTGCCATTCCGGCAATTATGGCTTCAAGAAACATCAGCGACTGGAAAGAAAGATTAATCACCATATTGGTGATTCCTTTTACAACTTGTTCGGCACGTTTACCGGTTTACGCCATTTTAATTGCTTTAATAATTCCCGATGTGCGTATTTTTGGTATTTTTAATTTACAGGGATTAACCTTAATGGGATTGTATCTTTTGGGTTTCGCTGCGGCAATTTCTTCTGCAGTTTTACTGCATCATGTGTTAAAAATTAAAACCCAAAGTTTGTTTGTTATTGAAATGCCAAACTATAAGTTGCCTTCTTTTAAAAATGTATTTTTTGAAGTTGTTGAAAAAACAAAAGCTTTTGTTTTTGGCGCCGGTAAAATAATTTTGGCCTTGTCCATTATACTGTGGTTTTTAGCTTCAAACGGATCTGAAAAATTCAAAAATGCAACGGAATTTGTAACCACACAGGAATCTGCCAATAATTTAAATGATGATGTTCTTAACAAAAAAATAGCTTCTTACAGATTGGAACACTCCTATATTGGAACTATGGGAAAAGTCATTGAACCCGTCATAAAACCAATGGGCTACGATTGGAAAATAGGAATTGCTTTAATAAGTTCGTTTGCGGCACGCGAGGTTTTTATTGGCGCTTTGGCAACTATTTACAATGTTGGAAGCGATGGTGAAGGTTCGGGGACAATAAAAGAACGAATGGCGGCGGAAGTTGATCCGGTAACTGGTGAAAAAAGATTTAATTTTGCCACAGGCATGTCCTTATTGCTTTTTTACGCATTTGCCATGCAATGTATTGGCACGCTTGCCATTGTAAAACGTGAAACCAAAAGCTGGAAATGGCCAATGTTGCAATTAATAGGAATGGGTGCTTTGGCCTACGTTGTAGCGGCAATAACCTTTTATATTTTAAACTGATGCAGGAATATTTAGTTTATATCGCTTTAGGACTTGCCATCGCATTTTTGATAAAAAAATATTTTTTTAAGTCAAAAAAGAAAGGCAATTGCGATCCGGATTGCGGCAGTTGCCATTAGTTTGCTGAATCGTTTAGGCGTTTAACTGGGATTTGTTTAACTGCCTGCTGAAACTGTTCACTGCATGCTAAATTGTGTAATTGTTTAATTTTCTCTACGCTTTTTTATTTTAGGCTTTTCCAACTTCGGTCCTGCCCCCGGCAGGCAAGCTGTCAAACTTCAAACTTCGGACTTCCGACTTCGGACTTCCGACTTCCGACTTTTAACTCAATCCCACATCCAAAGTCATCATAATGATAAAACCCGCTATAAATCCTAAGGTTGCGATATCGGTATATTTGTCTCTTTGCGTTTCTGGGATGACTTCTTCAACAACCACAAATATCATGGCGCCGGCGGCAAAAGCCAAGGCGTAAGGTAAAATAGGCTGAAAAGTCATTACTGCCCAAGCACCGATTACTGCCGCAATAGGCTCAACCATTGCGGATGATTGTCCGTACATAAAACTTTTTGTTTTACTAAAGCCTTGTCTTCTTAATGGCATAGAAACCGCAAATCCTTCCGGGAAGTTTTGCAATCCAATTCCAATAGCGAGCGCAACAGCCCCGCCAATGGTTGCGCCATCAAAACCGGCTGCAACGCCGCCAAATAATACACCTATTGCCAAGCCTTCAGGAATGTTATGCAAGGTGATGGCAAGTACCAATAAAGTGGTTTTGTGCAAAGGTGTTTTTACGCCTTCCTTTTCTGTTTCTTTAAAGTTGATGTGTAAATGGGGCAAAACTTTGTCCAATCCAAACAAAAACAAAGCGCCCAATCCAAAACCCACAACTGCCGGAATCACTTTTACAAATCCTTCGCCCGGACTCATTTCTATGCCCGGCGCCAACAAGCTCCAAAAGCTGGCAGCAACCATAACGCCTCCTGTAAATCCAAGCATTCCGTCAAATAGGGCACGGTTCATTCCTTTGAATAAAAAAACCAGCGATGCGCCTAAGGCCGTTAATGCCCATGTGAATAATGTGGCGTAAAATGCAGCTAAAATAGGATCGATACTTTCAAAATAGTCAATAATTTGTACCATATTTTATAAATTTTTTACGAATATATTTTTTGAGATTTGATTTGATATTGAAATTGAACCGATCGTTGTTTCAACAAGCATCGAATTGTCAAAGGGTTCTTTTGAAATCACTTTTAAGGTGTTTCCCAATTGAATTTGCAGCTTGTCCAAAAATTTTAAAAAGGGATCCGAAGAATCTTTAATGCCAATCACAATGCAAGATTTTCCTGTTTCTACGGATGATAGCATCGTGTCATTATGATGTTTAATGTTGCCTTCTTTATCAGGAATTGGGTCTCCGTGCGGATCGTGGGTGGGGAATTCCAAAAATGCTTCTAATTTGTCAATTAAAGTTTCAGACTTAATATGCTCTAATTGTTCGGCCAATTCATGAACTTCATCCCAGTTATAATCGAGTTTATTTAGTAAAAAAACTTCCCACAATCGGTGTTTTCTCACAATTTCCACGGCAATTTTCTGGCCAATTTCAGTTAAAGAAACGCCTTGATATTTTTTATAATGAACCAAATCTTTTTCGGCCAGTTTTTGAATCATATCCGTAACTGAAGACGCTTTTGTTTTTATGGCTTCTGAAATGAGCGTTGTGCTTACATTATTGGAATTGGCATATGCCAAGCTATATATGGCTTTTAAGTAATTTTCTTCTGTTTGGGATAACATCATCAAATTTATATTTAGACAAATATAATAAAATAATTTAGATAAGTCTAAAAATAAATATAGATTTGTAAAAATATTAGTAATGACTGTATCCAAAAAGATTGTACTTTTATGTGTTTTAGTGTTATCGTTGAAAACTTTTTCACAGGGAATCGTTACTGACAGACCAGATCAAACAGAATCTTCCATCACTGTGGGGAAAAATGATTTTCAAATTGAAAGCGGCGTTTTGTATCAAAAAAGCGACCATTCGAACAGTTTTTTTGGACCTTCCACTTTATTGCGCTACGGGTTCACAAATGGAGTGGAATTGCGTTTTGTATCCCAGTATGAATCAACTAAAGTAGGCTTAGAAGGTGGCGATATAAGTTACTCTGGATTTAACGATTTGGAATTTGGCGCAAAAATTCAATTGTTAAAAAAAGAAACTATAAATACCGAAATTGCCTTTTTATCTCACGTAATTATTCCTACAGCCAAAGAAAATTTAACGTCTAATCGTGTTGGGGTTGTTAATAAATTGTCGATTTCCCACTCCATTTCTGATAAAATTGGATTGGGTTACAATATTGGATACGATTATGTTGGGAAACAAAGTTGGCTCACGTATTCTGCAGCATTGGGTATTCAACTTTCAAATTCACTAGGTTTTTATGTTGAACCTTATGGTGAATGGGGAGAATCAAACAATTTTGAAAGCAATTTTGATGTGGGATTTACCTATTTGGTAAATGACAATTTTCAATTAGACACTTCCTATGGGGTTGGGTTAAATAATGATATGCAGTATCTATCAGTTGGTTTTAGCTGGAGAATTCAACATTTTTTGGTTAAGAAGAGGTAATAAATATGTATTTTTGATTTTAAATATTGAATTTATGCATATTGTAATTTACGGAACTGGTGGTGTTGGCGGTTATTTCGGTTCGCGATTGGCACAGGCCGGAAACATGGTCACTTTTATTGCCCGAGGAAAACATTTGGAAGCCATTCAAAAAAACGGGTTGCAGCTTAAAAGTCCAAAGGGTGATTATTTGGTTTTTCCTGCAAATGCAACGGCAAATATTGCTGAAATTACCGATATCGATCTCATTTTGGTTTGTGTAAAAACGTGGCAACTGGAAGCGGCAGCCAAAGAAATTAAGCAGGTTTTAAATGAAAAAACGATGGTTATTTCATTGTTGAATGGCGTGAATAATGCGGAAGTTTTAGCTTCGATTATCGATAAAAAACATGTATTGGGCGGATTGTGTAAAGTGGTGAGTAAAATTGAAGATTTTGGTATTATCAAACATATTTCTTTTGAACCCACCATTGTTTTTGGGGAACTTGACAACACAAAAACCGAACGCGCGTTATTGCTGGAAAAAGTATTTTTAGGTGCAGGTTTTAATACAAAATTGGCTGAGAATATTCAAACGGAAATATGGTCCAAATTTTTATTTATCTCAACAATTAGCGGCATTTGTGCCTTAACGGAAGCGCCCGTTGGAGAAATTGTTGCCAGGCCAATGCTCAAAAAAATGATGCGCGAAATTGCTGAGGAAATTGTGGCTGTAGCAAAGGCAAAAAGCGTTTATTTATCGGAAAGCATTGTTGATAAGCAATTTAAAATAATAGAATCTCAGCCATACAACACAACTTCGTCATTACAACGTGATATGATGGCAGGAAAACC
This sequence comes from Lutibacter sp., assembly GCA_030656195.1. Taxonomy (GTDB): domain Bacteria; phylum Bacteroidota; class Bacteroidia; order Flavobacteriales; family Flavobacteriaceae; genus Lutibacter. The sequence goes on along the minus strand of JAUSOJ010000321.1, from coordinate 9,035 downwards.
ATCGGAATTGGAAGCGCAAACCGGCGCAGTTGTGAAAATGGGTATTGAGTTGGGAATTCCAACTCCAATAAATGATTTTCTTTACCAGTATTTGCTTCCGCAGGAAAAAAGGGCGAGAAGTGATAGGCCTGAAGACCGAAGACCGCAGACCAATGTTGAAATTTTCACGAAATTAAACCGAAAGACGCTTTTTACTGAACGATTTATAAAGAAATTAACAAAGAGCATTAGAAAAAATTTTGAACTTTAATGTAAACACGCGTTAGCGATAGCAGCGATATCCTTTTTTGTAATGAAATGGAAAAAAAGATTTAGCGAATAGCGCGACCCGCCAACTGGCGGGGAACGCCCAAAAGAAGATTAAATTATGGGGATTTTAGATTTCTTGCTGATTAAATAAACGCCCGCAACCACCAACAAACAACTGAATATTTTGACAAAACCGATGTCTTGGGCATATTCATCAAAATTCAGTACAAAAGCGTAAATGGCAACCATGATAAAACTGACCACGGGCTGCAAATAAATATAACTTCCGGTGACGGATGGCGCCACTTTGCTGAGCGCATAAATGTTAAACAGGTAGGTTAAAAAAGTGGTACCAAGCACCACAAATGCTATTGTTAGGTAAGTATGCGATGTAAATGCGGCAAAATTGGTGCTTAATAAATCGCTGATGCCAATGGGAAACATAAACAGAAAGCCGAATAAAAACGCCCAGCTCACAATGGTAATTGGGTTGTATTTTTTCATCAATGGTTTTACCAAAACCAAATAAAATGCATAAGAACATGCGTTGATAAAAACAAATACATTTCCTAAAACCGAACTGGTTCCACCGGCTTTTTTTCCGTATAAAATTAAAATAACAGCGCCAATGGCACCAAGCGTAATGCCAATAAGTTTAATCAGTGTTATTCTTTCTTTCAGCATAAAAGCGCTAAAAACCAACACCAATACCGGAACTGCCGTGATTATAATGGATGCATCAATGGGTGAAGTTAGACTTAAGCCGTTAAAGAAAAATAACTGATTGGAGGCAACTCCCATCAATCCGCAGAGAATTAATAAAGGGAAATCCTTTTTGTCGATTTTTTCTTTGATAAACGATTTGATCATCCAAAACAGCAATCCGGCGCCCAAAATTCTTAAAAAAACAAATGCCGATGGCCCAATTTTATCGGGCATCACACCTTTGGCCACAATGTGGTTTATGCCATAAATAATGTTGGCGCCAAGCAAGGCCAAATGTGCTTTGTAATTGAATTTGTTCAAGATGTTTTTATTGAGTGAAAGTCGAAATTTACATATTTTGCAGAATATAAACTGATACTATTTAATCATTTAATCCTATTTAAAATCCGAGGCGATTAATTCAAAACAAACATTTTACAGTTTTCTATATAAAACGTAACTTCGCATCTTTAGAAATGGAATCGCAGTATGGAATATAATTTTAGAAAGATAGAAGCTGACTGGCAAAAGTATTGGGCGGAAAACCAAACGTTTAAAGCCGAAAATAATTCAACCAAACCAAAATATTACGTATTGGATATGTTTCCGTATCCGTCGGGCGCCGGTTTGCACGTGGGCCATCCGCTTGGTTACATCGCTTCCGATATTTATGCACGCTACAAACGCCATAAAGGATTTAACGTTTTGCATCCGCAGGGTTATGATTCTTTCGGATTGCCGGCCGAGCAATATGCGATTCAAACGGGTCAGCATCCCGCAATTACCACCGAAGAAAATATAAAAACATACAGAAAACAATTGGATCAAATCGGATTTTCATTCGACTGGTCGCGTGAAGTGCGAACTTCCGATCCCAATTATTACAAATGGACCCAGTGGATTTTCATTCAATTGTTCAACTCCTGGTACCATAAAACAACTGATAAAGCCGAGGATATTTCAACCTTAATTGCCATATTTTCATCGGAAGGAAACAGCAAAGTAAAAGCTGCATGTGATGACAATATTGAAGTATTTTCTGCGGATGAATGGAAAAATTTTTCCGAAGAAAAACAACAAAAAATACTGTTGCAATACCGATTGACTTTCTTGTCGGAAACCGAGGTAAACTGGTGTCCGGGCTTGGGAACGGTATTGGCAAATGATGAAATTGTGAACGGTGTTTCCGAACGTGGCGGCCATCAGGTTATTCGTAAAAAAATGATGCAATGGAGTATGCGAATCACCGCATACGCACAACGTTTGTTGGACGGAATGGCAAAAATAGACTGGCCACAGCCACTAAAAGATATACAAACTTATTGGATTGGCAGAAGTGAAGGTGCGATGGTCGAATTCAACATTCAACATTCAACATTCAAAATTCCTGTTTTCACCACGCGTCCCGACACTATTTTCGGTGTAAGTTTTATGACTTTGGCACCTGAACATGATTTAGTGCCTATCATCACAACACCTGAGCAAAAAGCAGTTGTTGAAGCTTATATAAAATCCACCGCAAAACGCAGTGAATTGGAACGTATGGCCGATGTGAAAACCATTTCCGGCGTATTTACCGGCGCGTATGCTTTGCATCCGTTTTCGGGTAAAAAGATCCCGATTTGGATTGGCGATTACGTGCTGGCGGGATATGGAACCGGCGCCGTGATGGCGGTTCCTTGCGGCGATCAGCGCGATTATGATTTTGCAAAACATTTCAATCTTGAAATTCCGAATATTTTTGAAGGCGTTGATATTTCTGAAGGCGCTTATACCGACAAAGAAAATTCGGTAATTGCAAATTCCGATTTTTTGAACGGATTGCCTTACAAAAAAGCGATGAAACGCATTATTGACGAAACTGAGCAACAAGGTGTTGGTTACGGAAAAGTGAATTTCCGCTTGCGCGACGCCGTTTTTAGTCGTCAGCGTTATTGGGGAGAACCATTTCCGGTGTATTACAAAAACGGGTTGCCGCAAATGATTGACGCAAAATATTTGCCGATTGTATTGCCCGAAGTTGAAAAATATTTGCCTACCGAAGACGGAAAACCGCCTTTGGGAAATGCCTCCGTTTGGTCTTGGGATACCAAAACCAATAAGATTGTAAGCAACGATTTAATGGATAATGAAACGGTGTTTCAACTGGAATTGAATACGATGCCGGGTTGGGCCGGAAGTTCTTCCTATTTTAACCGGTATATGGATCCGCACAATACAGAGGAATTTGTGAGTAAAGAAGCGGTTGAATATTGGCAGGATGTTGATTTATACATTGGCGGAAGCGAACACGCAACCGGACATTTATTGTATTCCCGTTTTTGGCAAAAATTCCTGTTCGACAAAGGCATTGTTCCTGTTGATGAATATGCAAAAAAGCTTATTAACCAGGGAATGATTACTGGGACGAGTGCTTTTGTTTATAGGATATCAAATGAAATTCAAATCCGAAGCAGAAGATTAACAAATGATGAAATAAAAGAATCTTTTTCTGAAGGATTAAAAGAAAATAAGGATTTAGAAATAAAAAATATTGAATTGAATTGCCCAATATTTGTTTCAAAAAAGTTCTCAGGAAAAGAAGCAAATGAAGTTTTAAATGATTATTTAAAAAAGAATTTTCCTGAATATATAGATTTGTTAGAAAATGAATCAATGGTATTGTCTTATTCAATTAATAATCTACATGCAGATGTTTCTTTGGTAAATGCTGCTGACGAATTGGATGTTGAAGCTTTTAAAATGTGGAGGCCAGAATATAATGACGCCATTTTTATTGGAGAAAATGGAGAAGTCCTTCCCTTTGGGGAGGATTTAGGTGGGGCTAAATACATTTGCGGACGCGAAGTCGAAAAAATGTCGAAATCCAAATACAATGTGGTAAATCCGGACCAGATTTGTGAGGAATACGGCGCCGACAGTTTGCGGATGTTCGAAATGTTTTTAGGTCCGCTGGAACAGTCGAAACCCTGGAAAACATCAGGAATTTCGGGAGTGCTTAGTTTTTTAAAGAAACTTTGGAAACTTTATATTGTTGATAATAAATTTTCTGTTTCAGAAGAAAATCCATCAAAAGAGGAGTTTAAAATTTTGCATAAAACCATTAAAAAAGTGGAAGAAGACATTGATAATTTTTCATTCAACACTTCGGTTTCCACTTTTATGATTGCGGTGAACGAATTAACCGCTTTAAAATGCAACAAACGGGCAATTTTAGAACCTATGGCAATTTTAATGGAGCCGTACGCGCCGCATATTGCAGAAGAATTGTGGAAAAACTTGGGACATACAACTTCAGTTTCAACAGTTGATTTTTCGATTTTTGAACCAAAATATTTGGTTGAAAGCAGCAAGGAATATCCGGTTTCATTCAATGGCAAAATGCGATTTAAAATTGAATTGCCTTTGGATTTAAGCGTTAAAGAAATAGAAGATGCGGTGATGGCTCATGAAAAAACACAGGAGCAATTGCAGGGGCGTGTACCTAATAAAGTGATTATTGTTCCGGGAAAAATTATAAATATTGTAGGGTAAAAATAAATGATTGACAGCAACGAAATAATTGGTTTGGTTGCCGGTGTTTTAACAACGGCGGCATTTGTGCCTCAGGTTTATAAAACCTGGAAATCTAAATCGGCCGAAAGTTTGTCGTTAACCATGTATTTGGTGTTTTTTGTCGGCATTGTTTTATGGTTAATCTACGGAATTTCTATAAATAGTCTGGCGATGATTTTTGCAAATGCGGTCACCGGTTTTTTAGCTTTGCTGCTTATATTTTTTAAATTACGCTATAAATAAGAATGAAATTCAAGAAAAATATCAATTATAATGCACGTAAAATTCACCGCTATTTGGGTGTTTTTATGGGTGTGCAATTCTTTTTTTGGGCTTTGGGCGGATTGTATTTCAGCTGGAACAATATGGATGATGTTCACGGGAAAACATTGTTGAAGCATGAAAAAAAGTACGTTGAGTCGGTTAATTTTTCTCAAATTCAAAAAGGAATAGATTCCTTAAAAACTTTCACAATCATTGATTCTGTTCACTCCGTGAAATTGGTTGAAACATTAAAAAAATCATTCGCGCAATTCAGGTTTTTTGAAAACGGACAGTTAAAATCGCAATTAATTTCTATTGAAACAGGAAGTTTGCGACCAGAATTTACCGGACAGGAATGTTTGGAAATCGCAGAACAACAATTATTAGTGCCCATTCCAATTGAAAAAGCAAAATTTCTTCCAATGCATTCAACAGGAATGCATCATGAATATAGGGAAAAGCCGCTTCCTGCGTTTGCTTTTACTTTGAACCATCCATCAAAAACAACCATCTATGTTTCTACGGAATCAGGCGAAATTACAAGCGTGAGAAACAACAATTGGCGTCGATTTGATTTTTTATGGATGCTTCACACGATGGATTATCAATCCAGAGACCATATTACCAACTATGTACTTCGTATTTTTTCGGCATTGGGGATTGTAACTATTTTATCAGGATTCTTCTTATTTTATCTTACTTCGCCCTTAGCAAAGAAATCACAAAAGAAAACTTTTCGATAAATTCCTTTGAACCAGAAAAATTTACTGGTATGCTTATTGTTGTTATCCATCAAATTAATTAAGTATATTTACTTCAAATTTCGGGATGAAACGAGCCTAACAAATTTAGATACACAGTTGAATGATGAATAGCGAACAGCATCTGTACCAATAAAAAATAAAGAATAACAGATGAAAATTAAACGGCTTTCTTTACGAATTCGAATATTTCTGGCAATGATTTTGTTGGTGTTGCTGGCATCAGTTTTAATTGCCGCGGTAACTATTTATCAGTATAAAGAGCAAACTGACGAATACAATAAATCTAGGCTTGAGCGAAAAGAGCAATCTATTCACGCCGCTATAACGTACTGGTTAAACAGCGGAAATACTTTTCCGTTAGAATCCAAAAACCTTCCTTATATTTTTAAAGATAAAATTTATGAAATTTCAAATATTGAGAAAGCAGAACTTAATATTTATGATTTGGAAGGGAATTTGGTTAAAAGTTCGCATTCCGGCTTTGTAAAAAGCGATGCGCCAGATTTGTTGTCCGATACCGTTTTAGAAGCCATTGCCAACAACTTTCAGCATCTTTATGTGAACGAAAAAGTGATAAATGACAACAGTTATCAATCGTCCTTTTCCTATATTACCGACAATAAATTTAAGCCATTCGGGATTTTAAATTTACGTTATGTACAAGATAATACTGAGCAGAATAAGGATCTTAAAGAATTTTTATATCGCTTAACTTTGGTGTATGTATTGATGTTTGTTTTGGCAATTTTATTGGCTTATTTTATATCCAGCTATATTACGCGATCCTTAAAAGCCATTACCGAAAAAATTAGCCAAACGCGTTTAAGCAACCTTAACGAAAAAATTATTCTAAGAGATTCAAGCACGGAAATTGCAACTTTGATAAATGCCTACAATGAAATGATTGATAAATTGGAGGAAAGCGCAGTGAAATTGGCAAAAGGCGAACGAGAGCAGGCTTGGCGGGAAATGGCAAAACAAGTGGCCCATGAAATTAAAAATCCGCTCACGCCCATGCGTCTGACCGTACAAAGTTTTCAGCGAAAATTCGATCCCGATGATCCAAATATTAAAGATAAAATAAATGAATTCAGCAATATGTTAATTCAGCAAATTGACACTTTGAGCACTATTGCATCCGCATTTTCTAATTTTGCAAATATGCCTGCCCAAAATAGAGAGGAAATAGATGTTGTGGAAGTTGTGAAGCAAGCTTTAGATATTTTTACGGAAGATTATATCTCCTTTTACCCAAAACAGAAGTCGATAATTGCCAAATTGGACAAAACACAGGTCATAAGAATTGTAACAAATTTGGTAAAAAATGCCACACAGTCTTTGGAGGATGTTGAAAATAAAAAACTGGAAGTTTCTGTTGAGCATGACAATGGGGATATTTGTATCACAATTGCCGACAATGGCAAAGGAATTTCGGAAGCAGGCGGAGAACGGGTTTTTGAACCTAAATTCACTACCAAATCCAGCGGAATGGGATTGGGATTGGCAATGGTAAAAAATATTGTTGATGCGTATGACGGCACTGTCACATTCACTTCACAAGTCAATATAGGAACCGTATTTAAAGTTAAATTACCTAAAAATTAATATTATGCACTTTGAGAATATCATTGTAACACAATTGGAAAACACCGCGTTAATTACCATTAACAGGCCAACAAAATTAAATGCGCTTAACATAAAAACCATTGAAGAACTGCATTCGGCTTTTCAAGCATTGGAAGCCAATCAATTTGTAAAGGCAATTATTATAACCGGAAGCGGCGAAAAGGCTTTTGTTGCCGGTGCCGATATTTCTGAGTTCGCAGATTTCAATATTGAAGAAGGCACAGAATTGGCTCGAAATGGCCAAAAAATCTTATTCGATTTTGTCCAAAATCTAAGCAAGCCGGTAATTGCGGCAGTAAACGGATTTGCCTTGGGAGGCGGTTTGGAATTGGCGATGGCCGCACATTTTAGGGTTGCAAGCACCAACGCAAAAATGGGTTTGCCTGAAGTTTCTTTGGGCGTAATTCCAGGTTATGGCGGCACACAACGATTGCCGCAATTGGTTGGAAAAGGAAAAGCCATGGAAATGATTATGACTGCCAATATGATTTCCGCAGCCGAAGCCAAAGATTGGGGCTTGGTAAATTATGTGGTGGAACAAGAGGAACTATTGCCTTTATGTGAAAAATTGGCTAACAGAATGGCGCAAAATTCTTCTGTTGCCATCGCTGCCGCAATCAAAGCCATCAATGCTAATTATGCAAATCTGGTAAATGGATTTGGGGTTGAAATAGAACAATTCGGACTTATTTTTGGTACGGATGATTTTAAGGAAGGCACCACCGCATTTTTAGAAAAACGCAAACCTGATTTTGAATAAAGAAGGAATATGAAAAATATATTTTTAGTGCTAACTTTAGCAATAGCAACATCAGCTTTTGGCCAATTCTCTCCAGTTAAAAATTTTGATTACAGTATCTTGGAAGGGAAAGTTTTATATATACCTCAGTTGAACTTTAATGAAGATTCAAATAAGATTCAACGATTGTTAAAAAATGAACGTTTTGAAAAAATTGAAACTGAAAAAGAAAAAATTATTGAATACAACAGAATATGGAAAGAAGCAATGGAGCAATCAAGCTACAAAGCAACACCTTACGAAATAGTCGATTTTAATTATAAAGAACTTAAAAAAGCTAAAGATCCTAAAGCCTTGGTCTTAAAATATTTTACGGATGGTTATTATAATGAATGGGTTTCATTGGTTTCTATGGGGCCGGATAATACTAAAGATATTGCTACAGCGCTTATAACAGGAATTGATTTAACCAAAGCGGATGACATAAGACTTATGATAAATATGTTGAATTTTTCTTTAAATGAAGCATCAGAATTACAGGAGAATAATTTGACAACAGGATCTAACAATGTAAGAAAAAATTACAAACAGAATTTTTTGGAATTTTATGAAGGAATTTCTGAGCAAACTTTTTTAGTGGTAAAAGATGAAAACGAAAATCTTGAGAAAGCCGAAAGAAGAAATTTGGATGTGTTGGAAGCACTTAATGAATGGACGTTAAGCGATTATAAAATTATTACTAAAGAGGATTTAGAAAGCAGAAGGTTAAAGAAAGAAAAAGGTTCTTATTATTGGAGAAGTTTTCCAATGCGAACGCAAAGTCCTTTGATAATAATTCAAATGAATTTAATTTTAAGCACGGAAAATGATGAAGTTTATTTCTATAAACATTTGGGCTCAAAAAGGTTGAAAGGATCGACAATAATTGAGATTCAGGAAAATATAAAATCGAGAGCCAATCGATTTAAATCACAAACCTAATTTTAAATAAAGTTAAATTCCAGAAAATCAAAAGTCTAAAAGTTAAAGTTGAATTTACCTGTAATAACGAAAGGAACTGATTCCTTTAGAAAGTGTTGCGTATAAAGGCCGTTGAAAATAACAAACTGAAAACTGAGAATACTGACTATAAA
>JAUSOJ010000320.1 GCA_030656195.1 Lutibacter sp. | reverse complement strand
TAGCATCTTTCCAGTTTTTTTATAGTGAATTTTTGGGAAAACAGCGGTAAATATTCTGCCGTAGAACCGCCAAACGGCGGACCATCCTCCGTAAGCTCAAAATCGAATAAAAGTCCGGCCAATTTTCCGTTTTCTGTCAGTAAATCAGCCATTTTATCTGCGTATTTTTGTCTCATTGCAGGATCTAAAGCGCAAAAAAAAGTTTGTTCCACAATTAAATCATAGGTTCCTTGATGATTGAAAAAATCATCGTGAATTAACTGATGATCAGGAAAATTTGGAAATCTTGCTTTTAAATTTTTCAATGGCTGTTCCGCAATATCAATCACAAAAATATTTTCAAAACCTTGTTCAAATAAATATTCGGCTTCATAACAATTTCCTCCGCCAGGAATTAAAATTTTTAATTTTTTGTCTCTTAGTTGGTTAAAATAATCAGTGAGTGGGGCAGAAGCATAGCCAATATCCCAGCCTGTAGCATTCTCATGATATTTATTTTCCCAATAGGTTTTGTCAAATCTTGTTTTCATAATCTTTACAACGATTTTATCAAACCACCATCAATAGCAATATTGCTTCCAGTAATATAGGAGGAATAATTAGAGGCTAAAAATGCCACCAAATAGCCAAATTCTTCGGGTTTGCCCAATCTTCCTGCGGGAATTTCCTGGGTCATCTGTTTTAAATTTTCATCCAAAGAAATTCCTTTGGCAGTTGCCTGAAATTTATTGAGCTGCTGAATTCTTTCCGTATCAAATAAACCAGTTAAAATAGTGTTGACGGTGATGCCGAAAGGCGCAACGGCTGTTGCCAGTGTTTTTGCCCAAATAGCAACCGCCGCCCTTATGGTATTTGATAAAACAAGATTTACCAACGGTTCTTTTACGGTTAATGAAGCGGTGTTGATAATGCGTCCGTAGTTGTTTTTCTTCATATTTTCAACAGCCAGCATTGTAAGGTGGCACGTTGTTTTAAATAACAAATCGAAGGCTTTTTGGTAATCGTTGGTGTTTTTTTCAAAAACGCCGCCAGCTTCGGGTCCGTTGGTGTTATTTACCAAAATATCAATGGTATGCTGCTTAAAATAAGCTGAAGTTTTAGTTTCAAAATCCTTAAAATCGTAAAAATCAACTACAATATAGTCGTGTTTTTGGTTAAAATTGGTGTCAAGTTCGGAAATGGCGGTTTTAAGTTTTTCCTCATTTCTGGCCATTAAAGTGACGGTTGCGCCACAACTGGCTAATTGCAAAGCGATTGCTTTACCCAACCCTTTCGTACTTGCTCCAACAAGCGCCTTTTTGCCTTCTAAATTAATCTTCATGATCAACGCTTTCTTCGTGTAAATCATCTATATCACGTCGGTCCTTTTTAGTGGGTCTTCCAACACCTTTTTTTCGATAATAATCTTTGGAATATTTTAGCAAGTCTAATTTTTCAAATTCTTCTTTAGGCGTTAAATCTATTCGGTATAAATCGACCAATTTAGCGCCAACACGGTTTGCAGGTGTATCAATGACTTGTATTTCATAGTTGATCTGGTTTTTTTTTACAATCAGTTTTTCACCTTTAAAAACTATTTTTGAAGCTTTTACATTGTCGCCATTTAGTTTAATATGGCCTTTTCTGCAGGCTTCTGTGGCCAAACTTCGTGTTTTATAAATACGTATGCACCACAAATACTTGTCAATTCTCATATAATAACGTTAAATTTTAAATTTCTCTTTAAACAAAGGTAGTAAAATTGTACATTGCGCCCTTAAAAATTAACCTGAATGAAATTTAAAAATATACTTTTTATACTTGCTGTAACCACTGTCATTTTTTCTTGTAAAAAAGACGATGACAATGGCTCATTTGATGAGGCAAAACAAGCTTTAGAAGACGATGTAACGTTGATTAAATATTTACAAACGCATTATTTAAAGGAATCAGACGGAGGAATTTGGACCATTAAAAACGGAGAAACTCCTTTAATGGAACAAGTTGAAGTGCAAACTGTCAAAAAAAATGATATTTCTTATAAATTGTACTTTTTAAAACTGACTGAAGGAGTTTCTATAGCACCAAGAAAAGTTGATTCTGTATTGACAACCTATACCGGAATGTTATTGGACAGCACGGTTTTCGATTCACGTTCAACAATGATATGGATGCCACTTACGGGCGTTATTGATGGATGGGCTTATGGTTTTACCAATTTTAAAGGCGGAACAAAGGTTTTAAATTCTGATGAATCTTTCTATTACGAAAATACCGGAAAAGGATATTTATTTATTCCTTCTGGCTTGGCATACGGCAATAGCCTACAAAGCGTAATTCCACCAAATTCACCTTTGGTTTTTCAAATCAATTTACTGGATGTGAATATTGCGGATCACGACAATGATGGCGTTGCTACTTACTTAGAATTTCCTATTGGCAGTGATGATTATAAAACTTTTGATACCGATAAGGACGGAATTCCCAATTATTTGGATGCCGATGATGATGGCGATGGAAAATTAACCAGAGATGAAGATACCAACAAAAATGGAAATTGGTTTGATGATGACGCTGATGGCGACGGAATCCCAAATTTCTTAGACAAAGACAGTTAAATAACCAATAAATTAAAGTCAAAAAAAAGCTTTCCGATTTTTCGGAAAGCTTTTTTTTAGTTTAAACAACCTCGACCACTGCCTCTCCAGCCACTTTTTATTCGAGGGCCTTTATCAGCCGCGTTAAATTTTAAGATGTTTATGTGTACGCTTAATTGTATTTGGCTTGGATTGTATTCCAGTAAATCGGCGATGTTTGTTCCATAAACGCCTCTGTCGATATTTACCCGAAGTTCATCAACCTTTGTAATGCCGTATTGGTAACGTAAGTCCAAACCAAATCTTCCATATTCTGCCATAATCCCAGCATTAATGCTTGTTGAAGATTTTTTGTAAACATAAGGGTAATTAGATCCTTGTTCCACACCTTCTAATTTCATATCAGAAATACTGCTGAAACTTGGTCCGGCATAAAGTGCAACGGGTCCATAAATTTTATACCCAAGAAGCAGCGGAACATCAATTTTTGTTGACGACCAATTGGCAGTTTTGAAAGCCAAAGGGTAATTGTTTTTTGAAGACACAAAATTAACTTCGGGTCTGATAAAAAATTTGTCGAAAGCAATCATTGCAAAGGCGCCAAATTGGGTGCCCATTTCTTTTTCTGCAGAATATACAGTGTCGTCATTTGGGGTAACGTTAATGCCCAATCCACTGGCATTGCCATAATGGTACAATTCGCCGATATTGTTAAAATTAATTCCGCCTTTTACGCCAAAAGTGTATTCTTGGGCGCTTACAAATGAGAAAGAAGTTAGCAATATAACTATAAATAGGGGTTTTACTTTCATAGTTTTATAATTATAATTTTAGATCATAATGCGATAAATATATAAATTTTAATTTAGATTAAAATAAATATTTATCAAATAAAAATGATTTAACAATATAAAAGCCCACAATTTGCGGGCTTTTAGGGATATTAAAATTTATTAATCTTAAGTTTCTGTGCTAAAAAATTATTTTTTACCGCCAGACAATCTATAAGACAAACTTAAAATAACTTGTTCAGGTCTTGAATCCAATCGGTACTCGTTATTATTTCCTCCAAGATTGTTTTCAATGAATGTAGACTCATTTTTGTTAAAACCTCTTTCATATCTAACATCTAAACCCAATCTTCCAAGTTCAAGTCCGGCTCCAAAATTAAAACCTATCGTAAAATCATTGTCAATTCTGTCATATTCGATATCTTTAAAATCATTCTCCAAAGTATATTGAAATGCAGGTCCTGCAAAGATGCTTAATGGACCAATTAATTTTAAGCCAACTAAAACAGGCATATCCAATCGGGCAATCTTATAATCTTCTGTTCCACCAGTATTTAGTTCATATTCACTGGTTGTTTTTGTATAAACCAATTCAGGTCTTAAATAAATTGGACCCAATTCCATTTTGCCGTAAATACCGACATTGTAACCCGATTTACCTTTTCCTTCATTTTCAATAAAGGTATTGGAATCATCGCTTATTTTACCATTTGAGTTGTAACTCAATCCGCCTTTTATACCAAAGCCGCTTTGAGCATTTGCATAAAAAGCTGTTAACAATAAAGCCATTGATAGCACTAAAATTCTTTTGTTCATAATTATTAAATTTAGGATTTATAATACATATTTTATAACCTGATACTTAATTGACAGCGCAATTAATAATGCAAAGGTGAAACATATAAATCATAAAAAATTATATAATTCCATATGTAAGTTGCAAAATTCACAGATTAATTAAATTGATTTGAATATAAATGATGGTTCACTATTATTTTAAAGTGGGGGTCATCACAAATTCTCAAACCAGCAACGCTAAAAAAAGCATTGCCTGAGTTATAAACGCAATAAAGGTGCCATTATTTTCTGGAGATCACTTTTTTAACGGCTTCAACAATTGCACTGTCTGTTAAACCGTATTTCTCCATCAGTTGTTCTGGAGTTCCAGATTCGCCAAAACTGTCGTTAACAGCCACAAATTCTTGTGGAATCGGGTTGTTTTGAACCAAAATACGCGCAATGCTTTCACCCAAACCGCCTAAAATATTGTGTTCTTCGGCTGTTACAACACAACCTGTTTTTGCAACAGATTTTAAAATGGCTTCGTCGTCTAAAGGTTTTATGGTATGAATGTTAATAACTTCGGCGCTAATTCCCATCGCTTCCAATTTTTCTGAAGCTTGCAATGCTTCCCAAACCAAATGTCCGGTAGCCACAATGGTCACGTCTGTTCCTTCGGTGAGTTGAATCGCTTTTCCAATGATGAACTTTTCGTCTGCCGGCATAAACACAGGTACAACCGGACGCCCAAAACGCAAGTAAACCGGACCAACATGTTCGGCAATAGCAATGGTTGCGGCTTTTGTTTGGTTGTAATCGCAAGTGTTAATTACGGTCATATTCGGTAACATTTTCATCAAACCAATATCTTCCAAAATTTGATGTGTCGCACCGTCTTCACCCAAAGTCAAACCTGCATGTGAAGCACATATTTTTACATTTTTTTCAGAATAAGCAATCGATTGGCGGATTTGATCGTAAACCCTTCCTGTAGAGAAATTTGCAAAAGTGCCCGTAAACGGAATTTTACCACCAATAGTTAAACCTGCAGCAATTCCCATCATATTTGCTTCTGCAATTCCAATTTGAAAAAATCGTTCAGGATGATTTTCAATAAATTTTTCCATTTTTAACGAGCCCACCAAGTCTGCACAAAGCGCCACTACATTTTCATTTGTATCGCCCAATTCAGCCAATCCTGCACCAAATCCCGATCTTGTGTCTTTTTTTTCTGTAAACGTGTATTTTTTCATCTGTTTATTTATTAAAAATCGTTCAAAAATAATACTATTAAACGATAAGATATTACAATTTCATTAATTCTTCATACAATTTATGAACAGGCAATCCCATCACATTAAAATAACTTCCTTCAATTTTGGTGACGCCTATAAAACCTATCCATTCCTGAATTCCATAAGCGCCGGCTTTATCAAAAGGCTTGTATTTTTCAACATAATAAGTGATTTCTTCCATCGTCAATGGTTTGAAATAAACCATCGTTTCGTCGTAAAACACCTTTTGTGAAGTTCGTGTTTTAATGCAAATTGAGGTAATTACCTGATGGCCTGTGCCCGAAAGTTCCTGCAGCATTTCAATGGCGTGCTGTTTGTCTTTTGGTTTTTCAATGGCTTTGTTGTTTAGCCATACAATGGTATCGGAAGTGATTACAATATCATTTTCAGCCAAATCAGTAAAAGCCGCGGCTTTCAGTTCAGCCAGATAATTGGTGATTTCTGCCGATTTTAATGCTGAAGGATAAATTTCTTCAACAGTTTTTACCTGAATGGAAAAATCCAATCCCAATTCTTTAAATAATTCCTGGCGGCGCGGTGAAGCTGATGCCAAAATGATGTTTTTATGTTTTAATTTTTCTGAAAGCATTAGTGCGGGTTTAAGGAGAAAATGAGCAGTGAATTAATTCCCAAAAACATGAGAAGTTTTAGGATCAGACTTAATGTTTTAAAATCGTTTTTTGTTTTTGCCGAAAGCAATTTCATGGCAATATAAAGCAACGGAATCAATGTAAACAGCAACAAATATATTATGGTGAATTTGTATATTGCAGCATATTTTACCACAATAAACAACAACAAACCCAAAGGGAAAACACATAGAAACGAAGCTATATTTTTTGTTCTCGCAACGCCTAATAAAATAGGTAATGTATTCATCTTTAAGTTGTAATCACCATTTATATCTTCAATATCTTTAACTACTTCGCGAACCATATTTATTAAAAAAGCAAAAACTGACAACAGCATCATTACGTATATCACCAACTGCTGATCTATACTTTGAATTGTGAAATCTAAATCAACTAAACACAAGGTGATGATACTGAATGCCACTAAAAACGATACGGCTATATTGCCAATTAAGGGTTTCGATTTTAATGTTTTTGAATAGAAATAGAGCAGGAGTGAAGCACCGATAAAAATGAATGAATAAGTTGGTTTTTGCATGGAAAGTGACAGGCCGATTCCCGAAACAATTCCCAAGGTATTGACGATTAAATAAAAATGCTGTGCGCTTTCGACAGAAAAATAGTTGGTGACAATTACTTTTTGCGGTTTGTTGATTAAATCGGAATTTAAATCGAAAATATCATTGATGATATAACCGGCAGCGGTAATTAAAATGATTGAAAACAATAAGGTAACAAATTGAAATACAGACAAATTGGTTGTAATTTCAAACGTTGAAAATAGCGAAAATTTCAGTAAGATTTGAAGGTAAATGAGGAGCAGTAAATTTTTCCATCTGATTAATCTAAAAAATGCTGCCAATTTCATCTTTACTAATTGAAATCTTTTTTAATTCGGTCTAAGTGTATTTTGCTGTCCCGCGTTTTTATGGCTTCGCGTTTGTCGTAGTTTTTCTTTCCTTTGGCAAGCGCAATTTCCAGCTTAGCCCATCCTTTATCAGTTAAAAATAAACGTAACGGAACAATGGTTAACCCTGCATTTTGAACTTCTTTCAACAATTTTTTCAATTCGCGTTTGTTCAACAACAGTTTTCGTTCGCTTTTCGGATTGTGGTTAAATGCATGTCCGTAAATATATTCTTCAATAAACATATTGATGGCGAAGAGTTCCCCTTTTTCATTAAACTCGCAAAAACTTTCGGTAATTCGGGCTTTGCTTTCGCGAATCGATTTTATTTCGGTTCCCGTGAGCTGAATTCCGGCAATATATTTGTCCAGAATCTCATATTCAAAGCGCGCCTTCTTATTTTTTATGTTGATGTTTTTCTGCATACAGGTGCAAATGTACTACAATTTAACCTCATATTCTTTATTGAAAATAATCTTTTAGTTGCTCATAACCGTAAGATTAAACAATTTTAATACCACATAAATGACCTGTGAAACAATAAAAAACCACTAAAAAAGTGGTTTTTTATTTAAGATGATTATATATTTCTGTAAAACTTATTTACGATTTTCCATATTTAGTGAAAAGAATCTTTGTTTAGCATTAAATTATTTACCCCACTATTAATTACCTGAACCTTTTTTCATATCTTTTTTCTGAACAGGCTTAGTATTGGGTTTGGTCTGAACTTTTTTCTGTGTCATTGTTTTTTTGGCATTCATGTTTTTTTGAGCTACGATTTTTCGATGCGTAATGGTATTATTATACACTTGTCCATCCATATCCAAAACTTCACCATCGCGAAGATGTACTTGTTGCCCATCACGGTTAGTGTAGGTTCCATCTGGGTTTACAACGACTCTGTTATTGAGTTTATGTTGTTTTTTTAACTTGTTTTGCGACTGGTTTTTAATTTGATAAAGTTGTCCGTCAATATTCATAATATGATACCTATTTTGAGTGCGCTCTTGAATTTGGGCTTCTGACAAACCTTTATTTTCGTTTTTTATTTTATATTGATATTGATATTCGTTACGATATATAATGCCGTCCATATCTATGCAAGAACCATCACGAAGACGAAATTTTTCTTTATTTCTGGTCAGGTATGTGCCATCCGGATTCACTATGGTACCATCATTTAAAGTAATTTTATCCGTCAATAGAATCTGGTCGCGATCCCTTATTTGCAAAACTTCGCCATCAAGCATAATAATGCGATCGCGATCTTTGTCTTGCGCCAACAATCCTAAAGTTCCAAGAACTATAAAGATTATAAACATTGCTAATTTTTTCATCTTATAAGAATTTTAAATTATTTAATCAATAAATTTAATCCATTAAAAAGAGATTAAAAATGATTATAATCAATTACAAGAACCCAATTTTAGTGCAATTTTAAATAGTTATAGAAAACAGTAAAAAATATTGAGTAATATCATTTAAAATATTTGAAAACAAAACGCCTTATAAAAATTTCATAAGGCGTTTTGTTATTTAAAATGATTTCTTTTATAATTAATCATAATCAAAAATCACAGTACAACAGAAGCTCGGAAACCTGATTTCCTATCACAGTAACAATGTACAAATGTGAAAATTCGGCATCATCCATTTCTTGATATTTTTGTTGTTTGATCAATCCGTTCACAAACTGCGGAACGGTGTTGCTATGACCGACAATTAGCACGTTTTTGCCTTCATTTTCAATTTGAAAAAGATCAAAATCTACTTTTGAAGGGTTGTAAATGATGGGTTCTAAATTGCACTTTTTTGCAATGGGTTCAGCAGTTTTGAGCGTTCTGTTTAAATTTGTTGAATAAACAACATCAAATGAAACGTGCTGTAAAACCTTGTTCCAATTTTCAGCCCTTTGAAAACCTCTTTCATTTAAATCCGGATTTTTATCAGCAGGATTCTCCCTTACTTTTTCGGCATGTCTGATTAAAAAGTAGGTGGTTGTTTTTTCAACCGATTCTTGTGCTTGCAAAATTGCCATTGTGAATAATAATAGTCCAAATAAAATAGTTTTCCGCATCTGATAAATTTTTATAAAGAAACAAAAAAACTGCCAAAAGGCAGTTTTTTATTATTCTTTTTTTTTGTTTCTAAATACTATTTTATCGTCAAAGGCATCCAGTAAAATATGGCTGTCGGAAGTTACTTTTCCAGCTAAAATTTCTTTAGACAATTCATTGAGCACTTCTTTTTGAATCACTCGTTTTACGGGTCTTGCCCCAAATTGCGGATCAAATCCTTTATTTGCC